>NZ_JBIVRD010000038.1:0-83443 GCF_044755565.1 Kitasatospora sp. NPDC092286
GGGTAATCACGAATCGCTCCCACGCGGCTTCTGCCTCCCGCAGCTCGGCCTGCAGAACCTCCACTCGCTGCCGGGCAGCACGCTCGCGCTCCTCCAGCAGCCCCATCACCGACGGCATCCGGTACCTCCACCGAAGAGACGACATGACACCCCGTCCCTGCCACCGAGGCACCGGCACTATGCCTGACCAGAGGAAACGCACCCGTCACTATCGGAAAGACAACGGCTTCTGAGGCCACATACCCGACAGCCCAGGCCCCGCACCGGCCTCTTCGTATCATCAGCCATATGACTGCTGATCTACCGGAACCGGTCCGCCCAGGTGATGTGCGGGCCTCTCATGCCGAGCGCGATGCGGTGGTTGAGCGTCTACAGGAGGCAGCAGCCGAGGGGCGCCTCGACCTCCACGAGCTGGATGCGAGGCTGGAACAGGCGCTGATCGCCAAGACTCACGCCGACCTGGCGTCGCTCACTGCCGACCTGCCGCCCGTGGTTCCTGTGGATCCGGGACGTCCGCTGGTGCTCAAGGGGGGCCTTAACGGTGTTTCCCGTATCGGGCGCTGGCAGGTGCCCGCACGCATAATCGCGTATGGCGGCCTGGGCGGCGCCAAGCTTGACTTCATCCGGACCGACTGCCGACTGTCGGCCGTCGAGGTGGAAGTCCATGGCCAGATGGCCGGCGTTACCGTCGTCATCCCTGATGGCTGGGCTGCGGAGACCGGTGGGGTGGATCCCGGCCTCGGTGGGCTGAAAGACCTGACCACCTCCGACCGGCTCTCGGGTACACCGCTTATTCGTCTCAGCGGCACCGGTGGCCCGGCGGGCGTGGTTGTCCGCCATCCGAATCGTTGGGAGCGCCGCAAGTTGAGGCGCAATCCGCCGCAGTGAGTCAACGGGCCGGACGACCCGAGCGCACCAACCACGGGCCGCACACGAACACGAACACGCAGCACCGAACGCGGCGGGCCAGGAAGGGCCCAGGCCGCCCGCGCACGCCCGTGCCCGGGGACGAGCCGCCGAGCCCGCCCCACCCACGCGGCCGGCACCAGCCGGACGCCGGGAAGAAGAACAGCCCACCGCAGGTACCGAACCCGAACCGACAACCGCAACCACAGACCAAAAACCAAAAACAAAGACAAAGGGAAGAAAGGAGAAGAGGGTTGTCGAGGTGGTGAGTTCCACCTCGACAGCCACTCACCACTGCCCCTGACCTGCACAGTTGCCCAGATTCCGAGCCCGGCGGCCGGAAGAGGCGGCCACCGGTTGCCGGACCGGTTAGAACACCCGTTGTCGGATCGTGACTGCAAGGGCCGCCGGTGGTGAGAAATCCGGTGAGAGGCGCGGGCTTCCATCCCGATGCCCGCTGCCACCAGGGCGGCGGGCGCCGACTTCGAGGAGCCCGTGATGGCGATGCCGCCCGAGATCGACCACGCCGTGGTCGCCGCGCTGTTCCAGTTCCGGATGGCCACCGCCGAGCAGCTGCGCGTCCTGCACACCCCCGAGGCCGGGCCGGAGCAGATGCGCCGGCGTCTTCGCCGGCTCAAGGACGAGGGCCTGGTCGAGGACGTCGTGCTGCCGCAGGCCGGGAGGCCGCGGGCCTGGTTCCCGACCGGGCACGCCGCCCGGATCGCCGCAACGTTCCCCGAGCTGGAGGGCGTCGCCTCGCCGCCGCCGCCCGGCGACAAGAGCGCGGCGCGGCTGCGGCTCGGTCACATCCTGGCCGTCGTCCGCACCCACGTCGCCTTCGTGGCCGGCGCCCGGGCGGCGGAAGACGAGTGCGCGCCGCTGGACTTCCTGCCGGAGGTCTACCACCGCTACGGCGCAGGCCCGGCCGGGGCAGTCATCCCCGACGGCCTGCTCCACTACGGCCGCACCGCCGCCGACGGGCGCACGCCGCACCGGGCGTTCGTCGAGGTCGACCGCGGCACCATGGCCAGCGAGAAACCGGCGTCGAAGCTGATCGGCTACGCCCGCTTCCACGACCACCACCCCATCCCGGCGCACCTGCGGCGCACCTCCCACGCCCAGGGCGTGCTCCCGGCCCGGCAGCAGCACTACGTCGTCTTCCTGCGGCTGCTGTTCGTCCTCACCGGCACCGGCCAGGCCGGCTTCGCCAACCGGGCGAACGACCTGGAGATCGCCACCCGCACCCCGTACGTCGCCAGGATGCTGCGCACCGTGGCGGCCGGCGTCGCCGAGCTGGAGGATCTGGAAGCCGATGGCGCGGGTGCCGACCTCTGGTGGTCGATCGCCGACCTGGACGACGGGCCCGCCCCCTGGTGGGAGCTGACCGGCACCGCCACTCATTCCTTGATGGCCCGCCCCGGACTGCTGGGGCGGGCATCAAGGTGACCTGACCGGGCCGGCCGCCGGGCCATCAAGGTGCGCGATGTCATCACAGGGTTGATCGCTTCGTTCTACCTGCGCAGAACGAACCGGAGGGCGCGGGGCGGGCATCAAGGTGACCGATTCCGCTCTCACCAATGCTTTGACCTGGCGCGTTATCTCGCCGTGACATGGCTGCCAAGGTATCGGACGGATACCTTGGCGGACCATCAAGGTGCGGAGCGCGGCTCCGTGGCGCCATCAAGGCCGGCGGCCGGACGCTCCCGGGAGGACCACGTCGGGGTCCAGGACGACCAGGTGCTCGTCGGCGTACGCGGTGCCCAGCCCGGCACCGGCGAGATGCGATTCGAGAACGAGGTTCTGCACGAAGCGGGCGCTGGGCGGGTCGCCGCCCGGGGTGCGGCAGACGCTGACGGCGAGGACACCGCTGGGCAGCGGGTGCTGGTCGGTGAGCTGCCAGCGGACCGCGACCGCGAGGCCGCGCGGGCCGAGCTCCAGCACCGCGCCGGGGCGGCCGTCCCCGGCCTGGACGACGTCGATGCCCGCGGCCGCGAGAGCCGCGACCGTCCGGTCCCACAACGCCCGGCGGTCGCCGGCCGCAGCGACGGGGTCCGTGGAGTCGGGTTCGGCAGGCTGGTCGTGCATCCGGCGACCCTCCCCGCCATCGGCGCTCAGCGCCGGGCCCACGTCGGGCAGGCGGGTTCGTGCCAGGTCGTGCGGACGACCAGGCCGCCTTGGGCGAGGTGTTCGCTGGACCAGGTCCGGCAGCACCCGCCGCCGCGCGGCCGGGCCGGGGCCGGCGGCCTCACGACGCGGACCGGGACGGCGGGAGCGGGCACGGTGGGCGAGGCCGGACGGCGGCGACGGCGGCGCCTGGTCATGGGGTGTCGTCATGCCGGAGGCTCTGCCCACCGCGCCGCGGTGCCGAACCCCGCAACCACCCGGACGGCCCATCCCCGATTCCGCTCCAACCAGCCGCTGACCTGCGCCGACATCCGAAACTCACCAGGCGACGGGGGCGAAACTCACCAGGGTCCGGCCGCCCGGGCGCGCGAATCTCACCGGCACCTCGGGGCGGAACTCACCGCCCCGAGGCGAAACTCACCGGTGCAGGTCAGCGGCTTGCACCCGAGGCGGGGCCGGGTCAGGACCGACGCCACCAGGCGCCGGCGGCCGCGGCCTCGGCGGCGGCCTGGTGGTGCTCGGCGGCCTCCCGGGCCCGCTGGTCGGCGTCGGCCCGGCGGCAGTCGGCACACAAGCCGTCGTCGCCCCAGGTATCGGCCCGCTCGTGCTCGGCCCACCGCTCGTCGGAGAACTTCGCCCGGCAGCGGGTGCAGGCCGGACGGCGCCGCTCGCGCTCCGCCTGCCGCCACTCCTTCCCCCGGGCCTGGGCATGGGCGGTCTGCTCGGCTTCGAGCAGCCGGTCTCCGTCGGGGTTGTCGAGGGCGTCGGTCAGGGAGTGCCGGCCTTGGCGGCCGTAGCGCCACCAGACGGGGCCGAGCGGGCCGGGCTCGGCCAGGAGGTCCAGGGTGGTGGCGAGGACGGGCACGGAATCGTCGTACTCGCGCCAGCCGTCCCCGGACGAGCCACCGCCCCACGAGTCGGTCGCCGCCCTCGGCCGACCGACGTTCCGTCACCAGGCCGCCACTGGTGACATCACGACAGGCCCAAGTCCGTCCCGCATGCCGACGGGCCCTGCGTCAGCCCGCAGCAGCCTGCAGATCGACGATCTTCCGATCGATCGAGAGGGGGGTGATTGTGATGACCGGCCAGCCCGTCGATTCCCACAGCTCCAGTTCCGCAACGGACTGGATCTGTTCGACTGTCACCAGGGGCACCCTGAGGGGCCTGTCACGGTGCACCCACGTGTGTTCGGCACCGTCGCAGACGGCCGGCTCGGCGCGACCAGGCCCCCACGCCGAACTGTGGAGGCGGACCACGCGAGGACCGAAGGGGGAGGGGGCGGGGACGGGGACGGGCGCGGAGCAGCGGTACGTACCCGAGAGGGTCACGAACCCGTTGCTGTCGACGGTCCCGGTGGAGTTGAGGAACACCGTCCCGGTGTAGGCGGTGGGCGTCGTCCCCGAGGTGGCTGCCTGGGCCGGCGAAGCGGCCCAGATTCCCGAGAGCAACGTGATGGACACAGCTGTGGACAGAGCGGCAGAAGCAGAGCGACGCACGAAATTCCCCTCGCTGAACGGTGATTGACTTGTCTAGACCTTTCATCGAGAACGTACCAACGCCTTTGCCGGCACATCTGTGGGTCCGTCAGAAACTGCCCCGCCTACCGGGCGAGGCTGCCCGATCGGACAGACTCCCCCGGAGCAAGGCCAGCCGCAGGCGCAGGCAGCGATGGCCCCCGCTCCCGCGAGCAGGCCCCCGCCTGGTTCGACGGCCTGGTGGAGGCCGGCGCCGGACGCGGTCCGGGCCGAGCAGTGCGCGGTGCGACGCGGGTTGCGTGTTGCGTGTTGCACCGCGCGTCGCGTCCGGAGGTTGTCACGGGGGGCTGTCGCGCCCGGATCGGCTACAGGAGAAGGGGCCCGTCCGTGCAGGTCGCAGCACCCGACAGCGCCCCACGCGACAGGCCCCGGGCTCCGGGGTTCAGGCGGTGCGGCCCTTGGGCGGGTAGAGCTTGGCGTGCCGCACCCGGGCCTCCCACCACCGGTCGGCGGGGGCCGAGATACGGGCGGCCATCAGCTCCCGCCGGGTCGGGGCGGGCAGCACCAGCGGCCCCAGCCCCTTCGTCTCCCGGTCGCTGACGCACTGCGGGCACTCCAGCCGGTCAGGGCCGGCCTTCTCGGTCAGCTCCAGCCACGGCCCCTCCTTCCCGCCGATCGAACCCCGGCACGTCCAGCACGGGCGCAGCTGCGCGTTGGCCGCGCGGGCCGCCTCCAGCTGCTCTTCGGCCTCCCGTTCCAGCCGTTCCGTGTGTCGTGGCAGGACCAGCAGCGGCCACCCGGGCGGCGGGTCCACTTCTGTGGTCCCTTGGGGCCGTACTCCTCGGTGCTCTCCTGGGTCGGCACGTTCCCGCAGTCGGCGCAGGCCAGGGTCTCCATCAGCTCGCGGTGGACCTGGCGGGCCTTCTTCTCCGGGGCCTTCTGGCGTTGGTTGCAGGCGGCGCGGTTGTCGGGGTTGTCCGGGGCGTCTGTCAGGGAGTGCCGACCCCGCCCGCCGCGTCGGGCTCGGTGCCGCCGCGGGGCGCGTTGCGGAAGGTCCCGTACGGCCTGCCCTTCGTGCTCGTGGTCCCGGTCCCTGTCGACCGTATGAAGCGGCGGGGCCGGGCAGGCGCGGTGGTGGGGTGAGGTGTCCCATCGTGCGGCCGGTCAGCTTGCCGTCGGCGCGGGCCTGGGCTTTTCCGAGTCCGGGCAGGTCGGTACACCGCTGGTGTACCAGCGGTGTACGATCGCGGTATGGCTGATGCGACGATCAAGGTTTCCCCTGATACGCGTGACCGGCTGGCCGCTCTCGCGGCGGCCCGCGGCACCACGATTGGCGCCCAGGTGGCCCTGCTGGTGGAGGCGCAGCCCACCGCGGAGCAGATCGCGGAGCGCGTTGCCGAGGGCCGTCGGCTGCTGCGGGAGCACTTCGGGATGACGCTCACCGACACGGAGCTGGACGAGGGCCCGAACCTGCTGCAGCGGGTCTACGACATCGCCGCGGCGGATGCGCGTGCCAAGGTCGCCCCGAGGCGCAGCGCGTGATCATTCTGGATTCCAGCGCCCTGTCCGCGCTGGCCGCCGGTCATCCGCGCCTGCATCGGATCGTGGACTCCGCTCTGCAGAGTCCGTTCCAGCATCTGCTGGTTCCGGTGCTGTGCGTGGTCGAGGCCGAGGTGAAGGGCGAGGGTGCCGCGCACGCGGTCATGGCGCTGCCCGCGCTCGAGTTCGAGCCGCTGGATGCGAGTACCGCAGTGGTGGTGGCGACCATGGTCCGCGACGGGTACGGGGGCCCGGATCTGGCCCATGCCATCGCCACGAGCCTGCCCACCCCGGTGCGTCCGCTGCAGCACCTGATCCTGACGGCCCGTCCGGAGCTGTATCCGCCCGGGATCGCCACCGTGGACATCGACGACCCCCGGCTGGAGCCGTAGGTGGCGACGACTGGGCGCTCAAGGACCACCGGGTGCAGTACCTGTCCGACCGCGCCACCGGCATCCGGGCCCTGTGGGAATGGGCCGAGGCGGAGCCAGCGAGCGCCGATCCGCTGACCGTCCTGTCCAGGGCGGAAGTCGCCCGCGCCTTGGTTACCAGCGCTGCCCACAACACGGCGCCCGCCGTACGAGGGCTCCCGATTCCGCGTCACCAGCGCCTTCGTATCGTGTCCGCCACTACGGATGAAGGAGTGCCGCCGCTGTCCACTGACCCGCCGGACGACCCGCCGGCCCCTGCCGCGGACCCGGTGTACGAGGGTGAGCAGCTCGGCCGCTGGGCGCAGGCGCAGCGGGCCGGCTGGCCCGGCCCGGAGGAGGACCAGGAGCTGGTGGCCGCCAAGGCCGCCGCGGAGGCGAAGCCGGCGGTCTCCCGCGTCGACCGGTTCGCCCAGGGCCTGGCGGCGCTGGCGCAGTTCGTCGAGCGGGAAGGGCACGCAGCCGTCAAGCGCCCGCACAAGGAGCCGCTGGAGACCGTGGAGGCCGGCCCCGGCGGTGAGGAGCAGGCGGTGGTGTCGCACTTCGTCCTGGGCACCTGGCTCAACAACCAGGAGGCTCGCCGGGTGAAGCTGACCCCGGGCCAGCTCGCGCAGCTCGCCGAACACGGTGTGGAGTGGGCTGGGTGGCTGGGCCGAGCGGCAGGTGCGGTTCGGCGGGCGGTGGGCCGTCGGGGGCCGGCCGCGCCAGGCCGTGCTGGTCGCCGCGTACTTCGTCACCCGGCCGGTGGTCAGCTTGCGCAGCGTCAGGAAGGACCGGGTCGAGCAGCGGTGATGCCGGTCAGCAGCACGTGGGGGGCCGCACCCTGCGGGGTGCGACCTCCCCCGCTCCCCTATAGATCGTCCCGGGGCTTCTGATGCTCGTCCCAGTTTCCGAAGAAGAGCAGGCCGAACGCCATACATCGCCACTGTCAAGCAAAGAACCCCAGTTCAGAGCCCTGGAAGCGGTCTGTTCCAGTTTTTGCAGAACACCAGGTCAGAGACCTATCAGGATGTTGAGATCTTCAAACTTCCTGGGACGACACAGTCTGCGAACACCCCGGCGTACATGCCGATCTCGTGCGGTTGCGTGATCGTCAGGTGAACTGAGATCAACTCCGCATTCACTACGTCGTCATCGAACAGGAAGAACCCTTCGGCAGGCCGAAGGGGGCTGCGGTCCGTGTTCTCCGGGATGATCCCGGGGCTGACCGACGGCAGGGAAGCCACCGAGAGCAGATGACCGCCGGTGGGGGCGGGACCCGGCAGGGCCCGCCCCCGGTGTCGCGTCAGGCCACCTCGGCCCGGGACGCGAGGTGGAAGGTGCAGGGTCCGCCCGCGTGGGCGACGAGTCCTCCCCCGGCGATGTCGAGGGACACGGTGGCGAGCGTCTCCCAGCGCTTGCCGAGCGCCGAGTCCGGCTGGGCGTGGCAGCACAGCTCCGCACCCTCGTCCGCGTGACAGGTGAGGGCCTTGACGAGGTCCTCCCTGTCCGGTCCGGTGAGGGTCGCCGTGTGCTCCCGCAGGACGTCCATCCGCCGGTACGTGCTCGGGTCCTCGACTCCCATGGCCTCGCCACCGGCCAGTGCCCGGTCGACGAAGTGGTTGGTCCGCAGCAGGAAGCCGTCTTCGCGTGGGCGTAGCAGTACCGAGCCGGCCGGACTGAGTTCGATCGCCGCGGCGGTGCTCCGCCTTTGCGCGTGGTCGACGAGCGTCAGTGAGCTGGAGGCCGCCACCGGTGTGGCGGCGGCCAGTTCGACGGCCTCGGACACGCTGGTGCAGGTGTCGAGTATGCGTCGCGCCAGGACGTGTACCGGTATCCACGAGCCGGTCGGCACGAGCGACTTGTCGGAGGTGTGGCCGAGGATGTTGAAGTGCAGGCCCAGGCCCGCCGTGTTGACACCGATCTTGCCGACGATGCCGAACTCCGTCACCGCGTGCACGACCCGGCCGTCCGGGTGCTCGATGGTCCAGACGAACCAGCCGTCGCGCATGCCGTCGTGCCAGTCCCAGGTCTGCGCGGTGACCGGCGGGCGTCCGTCGGCCGGCGCGTACACGACCGTGGAGCACTCCGGGTGCTGCGTCCGGCCGAAACGGCCGAGGATCTCCGTTCGGGCGTTGAGCGCGGCGATCCGCCACAGGGGCAGGCCCGCGCCGAGTGCCATGCCGTCGATCTCCCTGCCCGCCACCGCACGCACAAGCAGCACAAGCAGCACAAGCAGCAGCCGGAACTCCGGCGGTGAAAGCGGCGGGAGTGGCGGCAGCAGAGGCAGTGCCGAGGGAAGGGGAGGGAGCGGCGTGGGGGCGGGAAGCGCAAGCAGCGGGGGTGGCGGCGCGATGGTCATCCGGCCAGTCGGGACGTGCCGAAGCGATGAGGTTCAGGGAGATCTCGTCGGTGAAGGCGCCATCCATCTCCAGGAAGGGCCCGGCGAAGTGCAGGATGCCGGTGAGCGAGATCACCGCGTCGGGACGACCCGGTCCGTAGCGGAGGAAGACGTCCACTCCTCCGCCCTCCCTCGAGCTGTCGACCAGGACACGCTCGATGAAGTGGTCGTCGAGGTGTTGGTGACGGTCAGCCGGGGAGGGTACTTTCACCAGGTCCTCCACTCGGCAGTACCCCCACACCCTCAGCTCGTCCAGCGCCGCCGCCAACGCCTTGCGGCCCTGCGGACTGGAGTCCGCCATCTGCCGGCACGTCTCCCGCCAGCCGCCCGGCCGCGACAGCAGGTCCACCGACAACCCCCGCGCGGTGCAAGACAGAGCCCCTCCCGCGCAACGACGGAAGGGTGTGTGGCCGCCGTGGCGGCCGCACACCCTTCGCTGTCACTCGTCATCCGCCGCCGGCGTCACCCGCCGTCGACGCCGCCGACCCGTCCGTCAGATCGACCAGACCTGGTCCGCGAACTGCGGGATGCAGTCGTACTGGGTCAGCTTCGACCCGGGCGCGTTGTCGCCCGACCAGGCGATCGCGCACCGGTCGGAGAAGGTGTTGCGGATCTGGTAACCGCCGTCGACCTTCTCCAGCTTCCAGACCTGGTCCGGGTACTGCGGGTCGCAGTCGGCCTGCACGATCGGGCCGCCGTTGTCCGGGGTCTGGTGGGGGGCCAGCAGGCACTTGCCGGAGTAGGTGTTGCGGATCTGGTAGGTGCCGGCCGGGGTCTTCTGGAAGTCCCAGACCTGGTCGATGAACTGCTTGTCGCAGCCGATCTGGATCACCGGCGCGCCCCACTCGGGGGTCTGCCACGGCACGTACGCGCACAGGCCGCTCAGGTTGTTGACCAGCGAGGCGGTGTGCAGCCGGGTGTCCAGCAGCCAGCCGGCGAGGTCGTCGACCCGGGTCTCCACCGCGCCGGTCCTGGTCTCGGTGGTGCCGAAGCAGCCGCCCTGCCAGGAGGTGCTGTTGACGGCGACGATCTCCGCCCGGCCGTTGACCATCCGCACCGCCGGGCCGCCGGCGTCACCCTTGCAGATGCTGTCGCGGCCCGCGGTCTTCCCGGTGACGGCGAGGGTGGTGGCGGTCGAGGACTGCACGGTGAACTGGCCGTTGTGCAGGGCGAGCGGCGACCACTCGTCCTTGGTGCGGCCGTAGCCGTTGACCGTCAGGGTCTCCCCGGCGACCGGCGCGGCGCCGAGCGGGACGGTGGGGATGCCCTGGGCGGGCTTGGCGAGGCGGGCCAGCACCAGGTCGCGGTCGGCCCGGGGGACCAGCTCGGTGACCTCGGTGACGTGGCCGGTGCTGGTGGTCGTCAGGTCGGTGCGGCCGACGGTGGCGACGGTCCTCAGCTTGGGCGCACCGGCGGCGAGCGCCAGCGGCTGGGCCGGGTTGTCGGCGAAACAGCTGCTCGCCGTCAGCACCCAGTACGGGTCGACGAGCGAACCGGTGCAGCTGCGCTGGCCGTTGCCGATGTCGAGCTTGGTGGTGTACGTGTGGAAGTTGGTGGGCACGGTGTCGCCGACGACGGCGTTGGCCGTTCCGCCGGTGAGCATTCCGCCGACGACGGCGGCCGAGGCGAGCAGGCCGGTCATCCACGCGGTGCGTGAACGGGTGCGAAGCACGAGGTGTCTCCCGGTGTCAGGGCAGGGCCGGAACTGATGTCGGGGCAGGACGGCGCGGGCCCGCCGCGGTCGCGCGGCGGGGCCCGGGGGCGTCACTTGACGGCGGTGAGGTCCAGCAGCGTGTACGGGCGGCGCTGCGGGTCGGTGGCCTCGCCGACCGGGTTCGGCTTGTTCCGCTGCAGCGCGAAGGTCTTCTCCTCGGTCTGGTCACCGGTGCCGGTGACCATGTGGGCCGTCACCGCGTAGTCGGGGGTTGTGATGCCGTAGACGTTCGGCAGCTCCAGCTTGATGGAGGCGCTGTTCCCGGTGATCTGGAAGCAGAACTTGCCGTGGCCGATCGTGTCCCGGTCGGTCATGCCGCGGGTGTCGATCAGCAGAACCCCCGGCTTGGTGGTGCCGGGGCTGGGGCAGTCGACGAGGACCATGTGGCCGTCCCCGGTGATGAGCCTGATGCCGCGGTCCGTGAAGATCTTGTCGGCGTCCGGGTAGACGAAGTCCTCGACGGCCGGCGGCGGGGTGTCGTCGGCGGTGACGACCGCGGAGCCGGCCGGAACGCCGGTCGCCGCGTTGGCGACCGCGACACCGGTGAGCGCGACGGAGCCGGCGACCGCACCGGCGACGAGCAGCTTGGGAATGGAGCGCATGGGAATCCCCCCTGGAAAGTTTCGGTTTCGGTGGTTCACGGCATCTGCGTGAATGGCTCGGCGGCCGTTACCGGAAGCATTGCTATCACGAACGGATGATGTTCCGGAAGATCGTTCAGCCGGCCGGGAGGAGAATTGTCGAACCGCAGATACGTATACGAACTCTATGGGCGGGGTGATATTCCGAACGGCCCCTTGCCGGGCGGTTACGGCTTGAACAGGTACATGAGGCCGCCCATCGCGACCGCCGCGACGGTGAAACGGATCATGGCTTCCTGGGCGAGGCCGTAGTGCTCCGGCGGCAGGCTGCCGTCCTCGGGGCGTTCCAGGACCATCCGCGCCATCTTCCTGCGGAACCCGAGCAGGCTCCCGGGAACCAGCAGGCAGGCGATCGAGTACATCGAGAGCAACAGTTGGGTCGAGTAGTCGGGCTTGGCGACCGAGGCGACGAAGGCGAACGTCGCGATGACCACCGGCATGAACGAAACGCGGATCCGGGTCGCGCGCGTCGGCATCGAAGGCACCAGCAGCGCGAGGTTGACGGCCGCGCACAGGACCGCGATCAGCCACCAGGAGGTCGTGCTGAGGTCGAGTTCGTACATGTCCACCCCTTGTCGACCGTGGGGCCGCGTCGGACGCGGCCCCACGGTCCCGTTCGGATTGACTCACCGCTCTCCGACAGCCTAGACCGCCGGACGGTTCAGGAGATCACCAGGTGAAGAGGCCGATGATGCCGGAGGCCGCGTTGGCCCCACCCTCGATGATCTTCTTGCCGACTGCCTTGGCGCCCTTGATGCTGGTCTTCACGGCCGGTGCGGCGACCTTGCCGAAGGCCTTGCCGAAGGGGCCTCCGACCCAGCCGACGGCGGCGCTGGTCGCCGCGTCGAGGAACGCCTTGCTGTTCCAGCCGTCGGAGAGGAGGAACCCGCCGGCGCTGAGCAGACCGGCGCCGAGGGAGAAGGCCCCGAAGACGGTGAACCCGATCTCCCCGAGGGGCGGCGGAAGGACGAGCGAAGCGACCGCGGCCATCGCCCAGACGGTGCTGTAGTGCCCCATCTCCGTGGCGAAGTTGCGGACGCCCTCCTTGCCGTCGCCGCCGCCCGTTCCACCGTTCCCACCGTTTCCGCCGGAGCCCCCGGGCGGGGTGGCGGACGCCGTGTCGTTGACCTTGTCGTTGGCCGGGTTGTTGGACGGGTTGACGTTCGCGGCCTCGGCGGCCCGGGCCGCCTGAGCCGCCGCGGCGGCGGCCGCCGCCTGCTCCTGGGCCCGCTTGTCCGCCGCGATGGTGCGTGCCTCCCGGGCGGCCGCGGAGGCCTCGGAGGCGCTCTTGCCGGCAGCCGTCGCCGAGGCCGCCGCGCTGGCGGCCGAGGCACGGGCGCCGGCCGCCGAGGCGGTGGCCTTGTCGGCGGAGGCGACCGCCTGGTTGAGCGAGTAGTTGGCCGCGCGGTTCGCCTTCTGCGCGGTCGCGGCGGCGGACTTGGCCTGCTGGGCGGAGGCGGCCGCGGCGTTCGCCGAGGCGTCCGCCGCCGTGGCCTTGGCCTTCGCGTCGTCCGCGTAGCCCTTGGCCTGCTGGGCCGATGCCTGGGCCTTGTCCGCCCACTCGTTGGCCTCCGCGGAGGCACTGCGGGCGTTGGCCGCGACCTGGTACGCCAGCTGGGCGTTCTCGGTGGCGGTGACCGCGTCCTTCGCCGCGTTGGCGATCAGCGCGAGGACCGAGGACACGTGGGTGTCGGTGTCCGAGTCGAGCACGGCCGCCTTGTACTGGACGGTGGTCACGAAGTCGTGCTGCATCCAGGCCGGCCCGGCGAGCGCGATCTCGGCCGCCGCCTTGAGGTTGGGACCGGCCTGGCTGCCCAGGAGGGTGAAGATCGCCACCCGGTCGTCCTCGGTCACGGCGCGCTGGTAGCCGGTGTGGACGAAGTCGGACATCGCCTTGGCGCTGCCGTTGCTCAGTGCGGCGGCGCCGTCCCGCTGGACCGCGGTCCCGGCTCCGTTGAGCATGGTGAAGATGGTGTACCGGAGGTCGTCGGCCTGGACGTCCAGCGCGCCACCGGAGAGGAACTTCGGGACGGCGGTCGGGTCCGTGCTCTCCAGCGTCCGCTGGGCGGCCCCCGCGAGCGTGGAGGTGCCGATGGTGGACATGTAGGCGACCTTGTCGCGGTCGTCCAGCCGGAGGCTGTCCTGGTACTCCTTCTTCGCCCAGGCGACCACGCCGTCGTCGTTGTCGGCGAGCGCCGCGCGGGCGGCGTCGCGGGTCCAGTAACCCGCGGTGTCCAGCAGGTTGACGGCGGCCTTGCGGCCGAAGCCCGCCGCGGTCTTCGTGTCGGTGCCGGAGGCGGCGGCCTTCTGCACCAGGTCCTTGGTGGCCGCGTCGAGCGCGGCGGCCGAGGTCTGGTCGCTGGTCAGCTTGGCCTGGTCCGCTGCCTCCGCCTTGGCGAGGGCGGCGGCCTCCTTGAGCCCCTGCTGCTTGTCGGCCTCCAGCTTGGCGTCCTCGGCCTCACGGGCCAGCTGCTCGGTGCTCTGGGCCTCGGTGACCGCGCTGTTCGCGGCGGTCGCGGCCTCGATCGCGGCGTTGGCGTGGGCGGTCGCCACGTTGGCCCAGTCCTGCGACTGGCCGGCCGCCGCGGCGGCCTGCTCGGCGGCTGCCGCCGCCTTGTCGGCGTGGTCGGCGGCGCTGTTGGCCTTCTTGTTCGCCTCGGCGGCGTGCGCGGCGGCCGCGGTGGCGAGGCTCTCGGCGCGGCCCGAGGCCGCGGTGGCCAGGTTCGCCGCGGAACGCGCCTTGCCGGCCGCCTCCCGGGCCCGGGCCGCCTGAGCGGTGGCGGCGCCGGCCGAGTTGCCGGCCTGGGCGCTCGCCTCGGCGGCGCTGGCGGCGTCGTTCGCGGCCCGGGCGGCGGCGGCACCGGAGCGCCCCGCGTCGGCGCTCGCGGTGGCCGCCGCGGAGGCGGCGCTGGCGGCGTCCCGGGCGCCCTTGGCGGCGTCGCGGGCGCCCCGGGCGGCGTCGCGGGCGGAGTCGGCCTCGTTCCGGTTGCCCGCGGCCGAGGCGGCGGCGCGGTAGGCCCTGGAGGCGGCCTGCTCGGCCGCGGCCGCGGCCGAGGCGGCCGACTGAGCGGCCGAGGCGGCCGTGCGCGCGGCGGCGACGGCGGCGTTCGAGGCGGAGATCGCCGTCTCCGCGGCGGCGGCCGCGCCTTCGGCGGCCTGCGCGGCCTTGTTGGCCGCCTCGCCCGCCTTGTTGACGTCGTCCTTGGCCTTGGAGGCCTCGTCCGCGGCGCTCAGCGCCGCCTTCTTGGCCGTGGCCGCGGCGTCCTCGGCACGGGCGCCGGCCTGCTTGGCGTTCTCGGTCTCGGTCTTGGCACGCTGGCCGGCCTCCTTGGCCGCCTGGGCGAGCTGGGTGATCGAGAGCGTCTCCTGGTCCCGGGTCCGGGCCAGGTACTGGCCGTTCTCCAGGAACGCGCGGACATCCTGGGCCGTCCCGGCGAGCGCCCGCTGGGCCTGCTTGGTGAACTCGGGCCCGGGGTTCTGGCCGAGCGCGGCGAAGACGGCGAACCGGTCGTCCTCCTCCTGCGCCTTGGCCTGGCCCGTGGTCAGGAAGTCTTCCAGCGCCTTCTGGGTGCCGTCGTTCAGCGCCTTGGCGGCGGCCGACTGGACACCCGCCTCGCTGTTGTTCAGCACGTAGAAGACGGCCGCCCGGCGGTCGTCGTTCATCGGGTTCTGCCAGCCCGACGTGACGAACGCGTGGACGTCGGCGTCGGTGCCGTTCAGCGCCTTGATGGCGGCGTCGCGGACGCCGACACCGGTGTCGCTGAGCATCTTCAGGACGGCGAAGCGCTCGTCCTCGGCGGAGACCCGGGCGAGGGTCTCACCGAGGAACTTGGTGAGGTCCGCGTCGGTGCCGAGCAGCGCCTTCGCGGCGGCGTCCTTGGTCGAAAGGCCGCCCAGCTCCCAGGCCTCGACGACCTTGCCGCGGGTGTCCGCGGGCAGCGGTGCCGGCCCGGCCTCGGACGGCAGGGCGTGGGCGACGGTCGTGCCGGCCACGGTGGCGGCCAGAGTGAGTGCGATCAGAGCAGAGAGCTTCTTGCGGATCCGCCGCCCCTGCGGCGGATCCTGTCCGATTTGTCGCGTAGGACATAACCCCTCACGTTTTCCCCCGGGCCCGTCAGGGCCCCTTCGTGGCGGGACAGTTGTCCCGGCACCGCGAGGGGCCTAGTTGTGCACGGACGAAATTCCGACCCTCTTTTTTGATTGTCCGAATGTGCACGCACTGGCTTGATCGCTACGCTGGTTCGAATACGTATTGTTCATCGCAAAGCGGACGCCGGGGATTGACGGGGGATCATCTGGGTACGCCCCTCAGATGCGCTGTCAGGCCGGGACCCCGCAGGCCCGGACCGATCAGTCCTCGATCTCCTCCGCCTCGCTCAGATCCTCCACCCGCACCGGCCGCAGCCCCTCGTACACCACCCCGACCCCGTACGGCTCGCAGAGCGGCAGACCTCCCTCGGCGAACCGCAGCATCCACCCGTCGGTGTGGACGTCCACCTCCGGCGCGTCCAACGCCGCCTGTTCCTCCGTCACGCCCAACGCGGCGCAGACGAACCGCCGCGCCTCCGCCACCAGCCTGTCCTGACCACGCTGATCGGGGTCTTCCTCCTCATCGGGGTGGGCGGGCTCGCGGTTTTCGTCCGGGATCCGTTCGGCGTGGTGCTGTACATCGTGATCACCCTGGTGAGCGCGGCCGGTGTCTGCCGCAGCGTGCGCCTGGGCGTCCGGGCGGACGCGCAGGGCGTCCTGCATCGCGGCCTGGAGCGCAGCAAACCCGTGCCCTGGTGTCAGGTACGCATGGTCACGACGGGAACGGCAGGCGGCGGGAGCCCGATCCCCACCGACACGGCCACCCTTGTCCTGTACGACGGGGAGGACGTCGTCCTGACGGGCATGGTGACCTGCGCCTTCACCCGGCGCTCGGTCGTGCGCCTGGCCCGGCGCACCGCCCGCCTGCCCGCCCTGCACCGGAGCCACCACGCCACCTGCCCCACCTGCCGGAACCGCTGACGGCGCGTCCGGCAACCCGTGGCCCAGGAGTGACGCCACCAGGAACTGCCGCACTTCGCCTCGGCGGCCGCGGCCTCAGCTTCGGCGTTCCGCTCCTGCTCGACCTCCTCCCGGGCCCGCAGGTCCGTGTCGGCCCGGCGGCGGGCGCCGCCGCTACGGCGTGAGGTGTTACGGCGCGAGGTGCTGCCCGAGGGCCAGGCGCGGCAGGGTGATGGCGTGGGCGGGGGTGGCGGACAGCAGTGGCTGGTGGTCGGCGACGTCTTCACCGGGGAGGACTCCCTGGAGATCACCTTCAGGAAGGGACCGTGGAAACCGGACGTCGCGATCTCCCTCTCCGGCCTCCGCCATGTCTCGGTCGACAAGCCTCCGCAGATCGCCGGCAGCTTCATCGACGAGATCTCCTTGATCCACCTGCCGCAGCTCCCGCGCCCCTGGCCTGCGGACGCCTCCGGCGGGGCTCCTCCTGCAAGCGCAGCCCGGGCGCCGGTGGCCTGCGCTGCTACCGTCCCGGCATGACAAGATCCACACAGTTGGCCGTTCCGGCCGTCGTGTTGGCGTTCGTGTTGGCGTTCTCCGCCCTCTTCGTGCTCCGGTCCTGCGTGACCACCGCCCCGCCGCCGAGTCCGGTCGGACAGTGGACGGCCGAGGGGACAGCCGGAGCCAGGTTGGCCCTGCTGGAGGGCGGCCGGCTCGGCCTGTCGGTGATACCGGCCTCCGCCTGTCGTGATTCCGTGGAATCCCCGGCGACGGACGACCTGTGGGAAGTGGCGGACGGTACCTGGGAAGCCACCTACGAAACGGATGCCGGGCACCTGGTGGTGATCGGGTTCGCGCAGCCCAAGAGGTGTCACCTCGCGCTGTCGAGCCGGGTCGCGAAGGACGGGAAGCACACCCTTTGGCTGGGCGGGTACGGCAACTCGTGGACGTTTGACAGGCCCTGAGTGGTACTCGGATCCTCCGGGCACCTGAAGGCCGCCTCGTCATGATCTTCAGCCAGTGATGGACAGGCTGTGCAGGTGGGCGGTGCCGAGCATCGCGTGGTGGGCAGCCCTGTCCGCACCCCGGCGGACCGCCGACGGCCCCCACGCTCCGCTGCCCCCTCCCAGGCCGGGCGCGCGACGTTCTCCCCGAATCCAGGCCGGCGCCACCCTCGCCCGGGTGGCCGCCGACGGATCGGTACTGTGGCCGGACACCCCGTTGAGAGGCGCCCTCCCCCATGGCCAAGAACGCCGCCGAACCACGTGCCGCAGCCCGCAAGCCCCTGCTGCGGCTGACCGGCGTCAGCCGCTCGTACGGCGAGCGGGAGGTGCTGCACCCCGTGAGCCTGTCGCTGGCCGCCGGGGAGTGCGTGGCGCTGCTCGGACACAACGGATCGGGCAAGTCGACCCTGCTCAGGGTCGCGGCCGGACGCGACGTACCCAGCAAGGGCACCGTGTTCTTCGACGGCATCCCGATGGACGAGAACGACCCCCGGGTCCGGGCCCGGGTGGCGGTGGTCGGCGACACCGTCGCCTGCTACCCCGACCTGACCGTCCGTGAGCACCTGCTTCTGGTCGCGGTCGCGCACGGGGTCGCCGATGCGCCCGGCTGGGTCTCCCAGGTGCTGGCCGACCGGATGCTCACCGAACGGGCCGACGCGCTGCCCTCGGCCCTCTCCTCCGGACAGATGCAGTCCCTGCTGCTGGCCTGCGCGCTGGTCCGCCCGCGCGATCTGCTGCTGCTGGACGAGCCCGAGCAGCGGCTCGACCCGGACGCCCGCCGACACCTCGCCGATCTGCTCAAGGCCGAACTGGCCGACGGCGTCGCGGTGTTGCTGGTAACCCACCATACCGACCTCGCCCTGGACGTGGCCGACCGGGTGGTGGTACTGGAGGACGGCAGGATCCTGAAGCAGGGCGCGACCCGCAAGGTACTGGCGGCGGATTTCGCGGCCCGCACCGCCGCGGACCCGGCGGGTGCCCGGTGACCACCGCTCACCCGGAAGCCGAGCCCGCCGTCGAGGCCTGGACGGACGACGACGACTGGACCGACGAGACACTCGCCCTGCTACGCGCTCTGCGTGCCCCCCACCGGCGCAACCGCGCCAAGTCGGTCGGCTTCGCCGTCTACTGCGTGGTACTCATCCTGATCATCTGGGGCGGCGTGCCCAGCCTCGGCCTGTTCCTGCAGGCATCCATGGGCGCCGACTACACCGGCCACGGCGGCGATCTGCTCGCCGCGATACCCGCCGGTATCACCGCGATCGGGCTGGTCACCTTCCTCCTGCTGGTCCGGGACGGCCTGTGGCGCGGCCCGGTGGTGCCGCCCCGGGCGGCGGCCGACTGGCTGCTGGTCCACCCCGTCCGGCCCCGCCCGGTGCTCCGGCCGTGGTTCTGGCTGTCCTGCGCCGTGGCCGCGTTCCCCGGTCTGGTGGCGGCGGTCGGCGGCATGGTCGCGCTCGGGCTGACCGTTCGGGTCGGCCTGCCGGCCGCGCTCGGCTGGTGCCTGCCCGGGGGGCTCTGCGTGCCGCTTCTGGCCACCTGCGCCGCGCTGGTGGTGGAGCGCAGCGACCGCGCCGCCCGCTGGGTGCGCCGGCTCACTCCGTATCTGACACTGTTGATCATCGCGCTGGCGGGGCAGAGCGCGCTGGCCGTCGCCGGTCACCCGGTGCACTGGCTGGAGCTGGTCGAAATGTGGTCGGGGCCGTGGGGCTGGGCCGCGATCGCCGCACTGGCGCCGACCCCGGCCGCCGTGGCGGGCAGCTGGGTGGCCGCCGCACTCCTGCTGGTGTCGACCGGTGCTGCCCTGGTGCTCGCCGACCGGGCCGCCGCGACGGTGCCACTGGCCCGGCTGCGGGAGCGGGCCAGGACGGCCGCCGGGGTGCTGGCCGCGCTCCGGACGGTCGAGCTGCGCAGCGCGCGGCTGGCGGTGAACGGCGCCAGCGGCAGCGCCCGGCAACGCCGGCTCCGGCTGCCGGCGCCCCGGCGGGCCTGGCTGGTGGTGCCGTGGCGAGACACCCTCGCCCTGCTCCGCTCCCCCGCCCGGCTGGGTCGCGCGGTGGTGCTGACGGTGCCCGCACTGCTCTGCGCCGTCCTCGCGCACGGCGCCACGGGCGGGCTGTCCTGGCTGGCCACCGCCGTCGCGCTGGTGTTCGGCTACCTGGCCGTCGCGCAGTTGCTGGAGCCGGCCCGGATCGAGACGGACGATGTCCGGCGGGCCTCCTGGTCGCCGTACCCGTTCGCCGCTCTGATGCTGCGTCATGCGATCGTTCCGACGCTGGCCGGGGTCCTGCTGGGGCTGGCCTGCACCGGGGCGCTGCTGGCAGCGGGCACGGGCCCGGCGGCCTGGCTCGCACCGGCCGCCGCGCCGGCACTGGTCGCGGCGGGGCTGGTGAACGCCTGCCGCGGGATACTGCGCAAGGACCTGATGTTCTCCCCGGCCCAGGGCGCGGGCGGCGGGACAGGCCCGCTGCTGTTCGCCGCCTGGTACGCGGCCGGGCCTGCCGTGGGCGTGGCGGCGCTGACGCCGATGTTCTCCTCGGCGCTGCGCGGCGGGGCGACCGTGCCGGTCGGCAAGGCCGCCCTGATGGCCCTGGTGGTTGCGGTCCTGCTGCTGCGCTGGGCGCGGGCCAGGGCAGCGAAGATGAGCAAGGCCCGCCCCGGGAAGAGCACTCCCTAGACCCGTACTCCGCAGGTCGTCGGTTCGGACGCTCCGGCGCACCGCCACCCAGGACCGGCCCGCACCGTGCGTGGCGGGGACGATGCCTGGCGCTTCAGAGTCTCCAGGGCCCGGCCCTGCGGGATGCGCACTTCGGCGCCGGACCGGGGCCCAGGGCCGGTTCGCCGCGGCGGCCGCGGCGCGGACCGCGTCAGCCCAGCCGTGGCCACCACCTGCGGGACGCCAGCGAGGCGACGACGCCGACTCCCGCAGCAGCTCGTCGAGTCCGCTGCGGGAGTTCGTCGCGAGGTCACGGGGAAGGCGATCCATTTGCGGGGCATGACTGCTCGGACCTCTCCGACGCCGGCCGCCCCAGAGCCTCATACCTGTCGGCAGAGCGCCGGCCCAGCCACCACAGACGGCGCTCGGCCCGGGGAACGATCACGCTGAGGCTCTCGCCCTCTTCGTCGACTCGGTGCTGGATGTCGAGCCTGCCCATCAGCCGCGGATCGTCCAGCAGCGCGCCCATGATGCCGAACGGCGGGGCGATGTGCTTGGCGAAGACGGCCAGCTCCTCGGCTGCCCGCTTCTCCTCCTCATCCGTCGGCTCGTGGTCCGGGTCGCTGTATCCGAGCTGGTCCAGTGCGTGCACCAGGTTGTTGGCGCGACCCTCGATGAGTTGCCACATGTAGGTGATCCCCACTGGCCCGGTCAGGGCGAGCGTGCGGTGGTAGCGGAGCATGCGCAGCCGGTTGTCGCCGAGTTCTCTCCGCACGGCACCCCGCTCCCGCGGTGTGACTTCGACGAGAAGCACGGCGATGCTCTCAAACGCGGTGGCGAGCGTCTCGGCTTCCTTGTAGACCGGTTCCCGCCTGTCGCGGATCTTCGCGTCCTGCTCGGCTTTGTCGTGTCGCCGATTCCCCCGCATGGTGAAGTACGTTCCGGCGGATGCGACGCCGGCCGACAGCACCGACGCGATTCCGGTGATGAGTGCGGGGTCCATGCCCCTCCCCGTCATGTGGCACCTCTCCCCTGGGTGCGATGGCGCCGGATGCTAGCAGGATGTCGCGGGCGTAGGACGGCCATGAAGAGCGGGCGAGCGGGCAGGGTGTCGGCATGTCCGAGCGCCGTACCGCCTGCGTGCCCTCTCACTACGACTGCGGAAAACCTCACCACTTCTCATGCCACCCGGCGCTTCTCAACCGACCGCACAAACACCCAGGTCAACGCTGCGGATCCCTAACCGGCGACACCACCGGAACCAGCACCCACCCCCGCACACGAGACCAGCCCCAGTCCGGTCTTCAGCCTCTTCTTCTCGTCGCCCACCCAGACCGTCGGCGAACCGCCGCCCTGGGTGTCGGGGTCGATCCCGACAAACCGTAGCGTCATGACGATTTCCCATGTCGGGTCGGTTGCGTGTTCTTGCGCCACCGCCCCGCGCAGCTGACGTTCCGTCAAGGATGTGTGACAGCACTGGACTTCCCTGGGACACGCGAACCGGGCGGCGCCCCGCCGAGCCCGGCGCCGTCGGCCGGCGGAGCGGATCCTCTGCCCACGGCCATCGCGTGGAAAGAGGTGCCGGCGCGCGTGAGAGGCTTTCCCATACGGTCTGACCTGCTAGAACGGGCGATCCCATGGAAGGGGGCCGCAACTCTCGGTGCACCCCTCGGGGCAACCGCGCAGCCCCCTGTCCAGGCGCCGGTTCAGCCCCCTGTGGAAGCAACCGCCTCACGCCGCCGGCACGGCCTCGGGGTCGCCGTCCCGGGGCTCGTCCCAGGGCATGACCAGCGTGGCCTCACCGTCCGAGGCGACCAGGCCGTGCAGGGCGAGGTCGCCGAGCGCCCGAATCGCCTTGTCCGACACCGCGCCAGAGCGCAGCAGCCGCTGGAGCTGATCGGCCATGGCGGCCTGAGCGCAAGGGAGTTGGACACCGAACCGGTGACCCTGACGCCGTTCCGGGGGCGGGTACGCCGCAGGGCGGAGCCGGGAGCGCACCGGTGTACCTCCCTGGTCGGGGTCCGGACCGCTCCACAGGCTGACGCGTGGCGGCCGGACCGGTCCGTACCGTCGACCCGTGGGCGGCGGAGGGGTTCCGCGGGGGAAGTCCCGGACCTGGAGGGCACACGCACGGCATGGGTATCGGACACAGGAAGTCGATGGCCCGGGCGGCGGGCATCACGGCGGTCGCGCTCGTGCTCACGGCGGGAACGGTCGGCGCGGCCGGGGCGGTCGGCGCCGCACCGGAGGGGGACGGCGCGAAGCGGCCGGGCGCCAACCGGCTGGAGGGCGTCTGGCGGGCGGACGGGTACGGCACGATCGTCGAGATCCACGGGACCGCCCTCACCACCTACGACGTCACCAGGAACAGTTGCACCCCCGGTGTGACCTCCGCCGAACAGTTCGGCGCGCCCCTGCCCGGCGGCGCCGTCCGCTACGGCACCCCCGGGGAGCCCTTCGCCCAGCTGACCGTCACCCCGCACGGACGCCACCGGGCCGTGTACGCCAAGGACCCGGGCACCGGCACCCGTACGCTGGAACGGCTGCCCGGCGGGCTGCCGGCGCGGTGCGCGCTGCCGGTCCCGGACGATCCCGTCGCGGTGTTCGACAGGTTCTGGGACAGCTTCGAGGAGAACTACCCCTTCTTCGCCGTCAAGGGCGTCGACTGGCACGCCGAGCGGGCGGCGTACCGGCCGACGGTCACCGCGGAGAACCTGGTGGACACGATCATCGCCATGGTCAAACCGCTCCAGGACTCGCACGTCGCCCTGCTCCGTGCGAATCCCGGCGGCGGGTACACCACCTTCTTCAGGGAGATGCGGGACGGCACCGTGGCGCCGACCGCGCAGCTGCTGACCACCGTCCTGCCGCCGATCAGCGCCCAGCTGGCCGTCCCCGAGCAGCCGTTCGGGAACGGCCTCCTCGGTGTCGGCGAACTCCCGGACGGCCTCGGCTACCTGCGGGTGAGCGCGTTCGGCGACTACGTCGACCAGGGCGGCCAGCAGGACCAGGAGGCCGAACTCGACAAGGCCGTCGGCGCCCTGCTCGACCGGCCCCGCGCCACGCCCCTGCGCGGGGTGGTGATCGACGCCCGGGTGAACGCCGGCGGCTCGGACGCGCTGGCCGTCCGGCTCGCCTCCCGGTTCACCGACCGGCCGTACCTGGCCTACCGGAAGGTGGCTCGCAACGACCCGGCCGACCCGGCCGCCTTCACCCGGCCCCAGTCGGTCACCGTCCGCCCCGCCCCCGGGGCGACCCGCTTCACCGGGCCCGTGGCCCTGCTCACCTCGGGCTCCACGGTGAGTGCGGGCGAGACCTTCACCCAGGCGATGATGGGCCGCAGCCCGCACATCACCCGGATCGGCGAGAACACCCAGGGAGTCTTCTCGGACGCCCTGGCCCGACGGCTCTCCTCGGACCTCGTGCTGCTCCTGCCGAACGAGGAGTTCCTCACCCCGGCCGGCACCACCTTCGACGGACCGGGCATCCCGCCGGACGTCCGGACCCCGGTCTTCACGAAGGAGGAGCTGGCCGGGCTGAAGGACTCCGCCCTGACCGAGGCCCGGCGGCTGCTCACCGCCGGAGCCGGCCACCAATGACCCGTCACATCGGATCCACCGCCCTCAGGGCCCGGCCGGTGGCCGGGTAGAGGTGGGGGCCGGCCGCATCCGCCGGCGGAGCGGGCGGCGGCGCGCTCAACGCAACCATCGACCACACCGGAAGGAGAAGTTCTTCCATCGTGCTGACTTGAAGCCCGCACCGTCCGGCAGGCCCGTCTTTCACGCTACGGTGCGGCGGGATGTCGTGATCGTGATTCTCGTGAGAGGGATGCCTCCGTGACTGGCCGCTTGAAGGTGCCTCGTGTGCTGGTGGTCAACGCCGCCCTTGCCGGTGTGGTCTGGCTGGTCTGGGCCCTCGTCTGGGGCACGGAGTACTTCACCGTGCTCGCGGAGAACTGGCGAGTGGCGTTGACGATGGTCTTCGGCTCCCTCGTGGGCGGCGGGACGAGTGAGGGCGGGGGTGCCATCGCCTTCCCCGTCCTGACCAAGGTCCTGGTCGTTCCCCCGGACCGGGCCAGGATATTCACCTTCGCCATCCAGTCGATCGGTATGTCGGCCGCTTCGCTGTCGATCCTGTTGAACCGGATTCCGATCGAGCGGAAGGTGGTGCTCTACGGTTCTGCTTCCGGGGTGGTCGGTGTCGCGCTGAGCGCGACGCTGCTCGCTCCGCACGTACCACTCCCCGTCGTACGGGCGCTGTTCACCATGCTGCTGGTGGCCCTCGCTCTTGCCCTGGTCGTCCAGCTCGGTCAGCGCGGATACCGCCGCAACGCGAAGATCCCCGCCTGGAGCCAACGTGAGAAGGGCCTTGTCCTGGCGGCGGGCTTCGCTGGCGGGATTGTCAGCGGCGTGGCGGGAGTCGGGGAGAACTGCGTCATGTTCCTCCTGCTGGTCCTGCTCTTCAGGGTGTCCGAGAAGGTCGCCACCCCGACGACCGTGGTCATGATGACGATCGTTTCCGTCGCGGCGTTCCTCACCCACGTGATCCTGCTCGATGACTTCACAGGCCCCGTCGTCGGGTACTGGACGGCGGCGGCGCCGGTGGTCGCCGTCGGCGCTCCGCTGGGGGCGTGGATATGCACCAAGCTCGCGCCTTTCACGATCAGGGCCGTACTCTTCGTCCTGATCGGAGCCGAACTCATCAGCACCGTGCTGCTCGTGCCGTTCACACCGTTCATGGTCGCGGCCAGTGTCGCCGCCCTCACGATGTTCACCGTCCTGTGCGTGGCCCTCGTCCGCAACGAGCGCTACGCGATCCTCTCCCCGGAACTCCGCCATGAGGGGTCTCCCGCCCGGGTTTGACCAGCCCGACAGCCGAAGGCTTCGCCGTCCTGACGGAAGACGGAGACCTCGAAGGCCCGGCCGCCGGGAGCCGCCTGGACGACAGCCTGAGCTGCCGCACCGGGCCACCCCTCGCGACCAACCACGCACATGAGGAGTGGCCGCCATGACGGCGGACCGAATTCACTGCCCGGCCCGCGGCAGCGCTGACACCACCCGGCTCCCGGCTCCTCCCGGCTCCTGGCTCCCGGCGCGTCGGCCGTGCGGGAACTGTGCGACCCGGACGGGCGGCGGAACGGCGGGGCGCCGGTTCCGCCAGGGAACCGGCGCCCCGTCAGGGGGTATGTCGGGGTCAGTCCTTGGCCGCGCCGTGGTCCTCGGACTGCTGCCGTGCGCGGCTGAACTCGCCGGCGCCGACCCGGGCGGCGAGGGTGTCGTCGGGGCCGGACAGCAGGGAGCCGTAGCCGGTGGCGGCCCACAGGCTGCGTTCGGCGGGCACCTCGAAGTAGGGGACGGTGCGGCCCTGGTCCCGGACCGCCAGCACCTGCGGCGAGCGGCGGGCGCGCAGGGCCTGGCCGCAG
The DNA here is from genome assembly GCF_044755565.1 of Kitasatospora sp. NPDC092286. NCBI lineage: Bacteria > Bacillati > Actinomycetota > Actinomycetes > Kitasatosporales > Streptomycetaceae > Kitasatospora > Kitasatospora sp. NPDC092286. The sequence continues at coordinate 25,276 of NZ_JBIVRD010000038.1, forward strand.
TCCTCGCAGACCGCGACGTCGGCCCGCTCCCGGCGGCCGAGCGGGCGCCAGGTGGTGCGGCGGACGGCGGTGCCGTGCCGGGGGTCGAAGAAGCACAGCGGGAGTCCGGGAGCCGGTGCCAGGGCGGAGCGTCCCTCGGCGGTCAGGGCCAGCACTCCGACCAGGTCGGGGAGGCCCCGGGCGGCGTCCAGTACCCGGCCGGCCGCGTCGTAGGCGTCCAGGGCTCGGCTCAGACCCGGGGTGGCGGCGCCGCCGCCGTGCTCCACGGCCTCGCCGAGGGCGAGCATCTCGGCGGTGGCCTGGCGGCGCAGCCCGGCCTCGTCGGCGGCCTGCTCGGCGGCGAAGACGGCGTCGGGGAAGGTGAAGGCGGTGTGCCGGGGCGAGCGGCGGCGGCGCACCAGGAAGGCGGCGCCGACGGCGGCGAGGACCAGCACCGCGGCGACCGCGAGCAGGGTCCCGGGGCCGCGGCCGGAGGAGGAGCCGGAGGCGTTCTCCTTGACCTCGGGCCGGGCCGAGTGCTCCTTGTCGATCCTGGCGGTCTCGGCCTTGTAGACCTCGGTGCCGTTGCCGGCCTTGATCAGTTCCACGGCCTTGGCGACCCGGGCTGCCAGTCCGGCGTCGTTGAGTTCCCTGAGGAAGCCGACGGCGGAGGCGGCGTCGCGGGTCTGATGGGCGTCGGTGGGCCACTCGGTGCCGTTGAGCCACTTCCCGTACTCGTCGGTGCTGATCAGGATCAGCTGCTGCTGGCCGAGCCGCTCCTTGATCACTGCGGCGAGGGTGCGGGAGCTGCCGTCGAAGGCGTCGCCCTTCTTCAGCGGCACCAGCACCACCTTGATCGGCATGCCGGTCGCGGCGATCTGGTCGACCAGGGCCTGTTGCTGGGCGGGGTTGACGGCGGCCGCGTAGGACGGGTCGACGTAGACGGGGCTGGTGGCCAGCGCCTCGGCGATCGTCGTGGCGGTCGGCCCGGTCCCCGCAGTCTCCGCCCGGGCGGGGGTGCCGGTGCCGAGCAGCGCCGTGCAGGCCAGCAGCAGGGCGGCGAGCAGTCCGGCGGCGAGGCCGCGGGAGGCGCCGGTCGGGCGGTCACTGGTCAGTCGGTCACTGGACACTGGCGGACTCCCTGGCCCTGAGGATGAGTGCTTCGAGCCCTTCACGGGCGGCCGGCAGGACCTGCCCGGTCTCGTCCCAGGCGGTCCGGGTGCGGCCGTCCGCCCCGGGCAGGCGCAGCAGCCGTTCGGTGGCCTCCCGTTCGCGGGCGGCCGGGTCGGCGGTGCTGTGGTTGGCGCCGCTGCTGCGGAAGGCGTCCCGGCAGGCGGGGCACAGCTGCGCGGACCTGGGGCCGATGCCGAGGTCGGCGAGCCACCCCGGGACCTTGCCGCCGGTGGCCTCGCCGTGCAGCGGGTTGAGCCGGCAGAGGGTGGGGTGGAGGTGTCCCCGGAGGGCGGCGAGTCCGGCCTGGGCGAGTACCGCGACGGTGGCCAGGTTGCCCGCCTCGGTGGCCTCGTCCGGGTGCTCGTCGCCGGTGTCGGCCAGCAGTTCGGCGGCGTCCAGGCAGTCCCAGGCTCGGGTGCGGCCGGGCGCGGCCTGGTCGGCGGCGGCCAGCCGCCCGGTGAGTTCGCGGACGTCGGCGGCGGCCCAGGCGCGCAGTTGCCGGACGGACGGCAGCGCGGTGGCGTGCCGGGGTCCGGCGTGCTGCTGCGGCGAGGGGTCGGCCGCGGGGGTGCGGCGGGAGTGCAGCACGGCCCGCGCGATGGCGATCACCAGCCAGGCGACCAGCAGCAGCGCGCCCAGCAGCATCGTGCCGAGCACGATCCCGGGCCCGAAGTCGCTGCTGAACAGGCCGGGCAGCCGGTTGTCGCGCAGCGGGGGCAGTTCGGCGTCGCGGGTCGTGGGTCCGTCGTCCCTCCCCGGCTGGGCGGCGGCGACGGCGTCCAGGGTCTGGTTGAGGCGCGGCACCACCTGCAGGTCGCCGTTGTTGCGGTACTCCGGGTAGAGGACGGTGGACGGCAGGCGCAGGAAGCGGCGCGCGGCGTCCTGGTCGGTGCCGAAGGTGTCCAGGTCGATCCGGCCGGACACCGGGTCGATCAGCACGTAGACGCCGTTCTGGCCGGTGCGCTGGTGGACCCGGGCGAGCAGGATGCTGCTGCTGCCGCCGCTCTCGTCGTCGCTGTCGGTCGGCGTGACCAGCACGTGCACCGGGCCCTTGGGCGCGAGTTCGGCGATCCGCTGCCGGATCGCGGGCAGGTCGGCGGCGGTCAGCGCGTCCGCGGTGGACGGGTCCTGGTAGATCGGTCCGGCGGCGAGCCCGGTGGCGACCTCCTCCACCCGGGCGTCCAGGTCGCCCTGGGTGACGTTGAGGTACGGGCTGTCTACGGTCTGCGGGAAGACGGTGGGCGCGGCCAGCACCACCGCGACCGCGGCGGCCACCGCCGCCACCACCGTCACCGGCAGCACGCCGCGTCGGCGGGCGGCGGGCCAGGTGGTGCGGGCCGGGGCCTTCGGCTTCGCCGCGGCCTTGCCCGCGCCTTTGTCCAGGGTGACGGCCGGGGTGACGGCCGGGGTGACGGCCGGGGTCTTGGTCAGGACGACGGCCGGGGCCTTCGAGCCGGCGGCCTTCTTCTTCCCGGCCGGCCGCGGCCGGTCGGAGCGGCGGCGGGAGAGCCGGATGCCGAGGGCCAGCACCAGGCCGGGGGTCACCACCACGGCCAGGCCGAGCAGCAGGTTCTGGTTCTGCCGGTCGGTGGAGCTGATGTAGAGGTCGGGCTTGCCGTCCTTGTGGTAGCGGTCGTACGACTCGTCGGCCTTGGCGGCGGCCCGGTCGCGGCCGGAGGCGATCGCGTCGGCGAAGGACTCGAACGCGGCGAGTGGGCCGGCCCCGTACGGGGTGCCGTACAGGGCGATGCGGCGGGCCTCCTCGACCGGGACGTCGACGCCGAACGCGGAGGCGGTGATGCTGCCGTGGTCGCCGATCAGCACGTACAGGCCGTTCTCGCCGAGCCGGTCGCGCACCAGGGCGAGCAGCGCGGCGTCGCCCGCGGGCAGCGCCAGCACGTAGGTGGGCACGCCGGTGCGCTCGGCGAGGGCGGCGATGTCCGGGGCGAGCGAGCGCGGCAGTTCGCGGGGACGGTCGGCCGAGACGTAGACCGGGTTCTTGCGCAGTTCCTCGGCCAGGCGCTCGGACTGGGTCGCGCCATGGGCGAGTTGACCGGCCGGTGCGGCGGTGGCGGACGCCGTGGACGTTGCCGTGGCGTTCGGCGCGGTGCTCGGGCCGGCCGCAACGGCCGTTCCGGCGCTGCCGAGCAGCACGAGGGCCGCGAGCGCCGTACCCGCCAGGGCCCCGAACGTCCCGGTCCGTCTCTGTATCCCTGACAGCGTCCGCATCGGTGCCCTTCCGGTGGTTCGGCCGGTCACTTTACCCGCGCCTGGTCCCGAGCTTCGCCTCGGTGGCGGCCTGCTCGCGCTCGGCGGCTTCCGGGGCCCGTTGGTCGGCGCCGGCCCGACGGGAGGCGGCGCACCAGCCGGCGGTGGGCCGGCATCGCCTTCTCCCCTCGGGTCACGCTCCGCCGAGGCGGATGGCTTTGACCAGCAGCAGGATCGCGGCGAGGACGAGGTAGCCGCGCAGGGCGAGCATGCCGAGCCGTAGTGCCGGTGACCATTGGACGGGCTTGAGCAGGGCCAGTGGGGGCATCCGCCAGGCAAGCTTCTCGGCCGCCGGCATCGCGGGTGCCGGAGCCCGGGCCGGGGCGCCGGAGCGCCGACGGGCGATCCGCAGGCCGGCGGCCGCCGCGATGAGCGCGACGACCAGGGCTGCGGCGAGCCAGGTGGTCAGGGTCTTGACGTCGATGCGGGGGAAGAGCGTGGCGGTCATCAGGGTGGCGGAGAGCAGGAGCAGGACGGCGATGATGAGGGCGGCGAGGAGGTTGAGCCAGCGGGGGTTGACCCAGGGACCGAGGACTTCGGGGTCGTTGCAGAGCAGGAGGAGGAAGACGCTGGCGGAGGGCAGGAGGAGTCCGGCGAGGGCCTGGACGGCTTCGGTGATGACTCCCAGCGGGGCGCCGGGGATGAGGACGACGGCGGCGGCGAGCAGCACCATCAGGCTGTAGGAGGCGTAGAACGTCTTCGCCTCGCCGAAGCCGCGGTGGAGCGAGTGCCTCAGGTTGAAGACGTCGCCGAAGGCGTAGCTGGTGGCGAGGGTGACGGCGGCGGCGCCGATGATGCTGGCGTCCATGAGGACGACGGCGAACATGACGCCGAGTGCGCGGCTGTGCTGTTCGAGGGCGTGGGCGACGCCGGCGGCGTCGGTGAAGTTGCCTGCGAAGCTTGTGCCGCGGGCGGCGTAGTCGGCGATCATGACGAGGGCGGCCGCTCCGACGACTACCACGACCGATCCGATGACGGTGTCCGCGCGTTCGTAGCCGATGAAGCGCGGGGTGATGCGCTTGTCGATGACGTTGGACTGCTGGAAGAAGAGCTGCCAGGGGGCCACGGTGGTGCCGACGATCGCGATGACCAGCAGGACCGCGTCACCCGTGATGCCGCCCTGGATTCCGGGGACGACGAAGTGGTGGGCGGCCTGGCCCCACTTCGGCCCGGAAAGCAGGGTGAGCGGGACGAGCAGCAGGCTGACGGCGATGAGGGCGAACATGGCGCGTTCCCAGCGGCGGAAGGAACCGCTCGCGGTGACGGCGATCAGCAGGAGGGCGGAGAGCGGCACCACCCAGTATGTGGAGGCACCGAGGTACTCGGCGGCCAGCGAGATGCCGATGAACTCGGTGACGATGGTGAGGAAGTTGAGGACGAACAGGTCGCCGACGCTGAACCAGCCCCAGAACCTGCCGAAGCGTTCGTTGATCAGGCGGGCGTGGCCGACGCCGGTGACGGCGCCGAGGCGTACCACCATCTCCTGGTTGACGACCAGGACCGGGACGAGCAGCAGCAGGACCCAGAGCAGGGAGTAGCCGTAGTTCTGGCCGGCCTGGGCGTAGGTGGCGACACCGCCGGCGTCGTTGTCGCCGACCATGACGATGATGCCGGGCCCGAGAACGGCCAGCAGGGTGAGTGTGCGGGTCTTGAGGCTCGGGCGTTCTTCGGTGTGGTCTCGGGGGATCCGGCCGAACGCGCCTTCGATGTCGCCGAGGTGGGCTTCGTCCAGGACCGCGCTGGGCCGTGGTGCATCCGGCTTTCTGGGTACCGGCCTCGCGGGTGCGGGCTTCCCGGGTGCGGGTGCGGAATCGGGTGCTGCCGGTGCCGGTGGCCGTCTGGCCGGTCGGGGCGCGGGAGGGGTGGGTTCTCTCGGCGCGGTGGGGTGCGCGTCCTCGTGCTTCGGCGGGGGTTGGGCGGGGCCCTTCGCGGGGCTCTTCGCGGGGGCGTGTGCGGGGCGGTCGGCACGGTCGTTGTGGTCCGGGGGGTTCTGGGGGTTCTGGGGGTTCTGGGGTGCCGTCATCCGTCGAGGTCCGTGGTGTTCATGGCCTCGCTCGGCGCGTCGTCGCTTCGGCGGGCGGGGTGCGGGGCGGGCTCGCGCCGGCGCCAGTCCTCGGGGATGACGGTTTCCAGGATGTCGTCGACGGTGATGACGCCGAGGATCTGGTCCCGGTGGTCGACGACCGGCACCGTGAGGAGGTTGTAGTCGGTCATCAGCAGGGCGACATCCTCGACGTCGGTGTCCGGGAGCACCCTGACCGGTTCGGTGGTCATGACCTCTTCCAGGCGGGTGTCCGGGTCGGCTTGCACCAGGGCGACCAGGGGCGCGGTGCCGATCAGCCGGTTTCCGTCCCGGACGACGTGGACGCTGGTCAGGGCCTCGGGCTGCAGGTTGCGGGCCGCCCGGACAAGGCCGAGCACCTCGGTGACAGTGGCGTCCGGGCGCGCACTGAGGATGTCGAGGGCCATCAGACCGCCGGCGCTGGACGGGTTGAAGCCCATCAGGGTCAGGACCTTCGCGCGCTGGCCGGCCGGCAGGGCGTCGAGTACCGGCTGTCGGCGTCTCTGCGGAAGGTCGTTGATCGCGTCGGCGGCGTCGTCGGCGCGCATCCGGCCCAGCACCTCGGCGATCTCGCGGTCGCTCTTCTCCGCGAGCAGGCGCGTCTGCGAGTCGGGCTCCAACTCCTCGAAGACGTCCGCCTCCAGCTCGGGATCGGCGTGGACGGTCTGCAGGATCTCGTGGGATTCGGTGCGGTTGGCGTCCTCCAGCAGGTCCGCCAGGTCGGCCGGCTTGAGCCGGGCCAAACGCCCGAACGGGCCGCGCACGCGTGCCGACTGAGCGTGGCCGATAAGTGGTTCAAAGGACATCCAGTCCCGCCACCGCGGCCGGCTCGCACCGGCGAGGAACCCGAACGGGCGGGCGCGGCGCGGGTGGGTGTCCAGGCGGTCGACGACCCAGCCGTCCGGCCGCCGGCGCAACTCCAGGTCATGTGCCCGGACGAGTTCGGCCTCGGCGACGTCGATCACCCGGTGCCCGAGGACGTCGGCGCGCAGCAGAACCTCCCCTTCACGCCGTTCGAACGGACGAAGGTCCACAACCTCGCTGGTGAGCCGGATCTGCTCGCCGCCGAAGGCCGCGACCTGCTCGACGGGCAGGAAAACCTCGCGCCGGCCGACCCGCACGACCAGCCCGGCGACCAGGGGGTGATCGCGCCCGCGCAGGCGGACGATCACATCGGACAGGCGGCCCACGGCCGCGCCGCCACGCCCCACCAGCGGGCGGCGCAGCAGTTGGGAGAGAGACACGACGGGGTCCACGCCACGACGCTAACCAGGCGTCGGCGATGGCCCGTGGGACGCACCGGGTGGGGCCGGCACCCGGCCCCAATGGCCCAGCCTGCCGGGGCCAAGGCGGGTCGTGCGGGAGTCAGGGGCACGGCAACCGACCGCGTCGGTGGGCTCGCTCGACGAGCTTCCGGGCCAGGCCGTCGGTGAGGTCGAAGTGACGTTCGAGCCATACGGCGTCGTGACCGTGGGTGGCGAACACCCACGCGGTGCAGAGACGGTTCATGGACGGCGCGTCGGTCTCCGGCAGGAGCCGGCGAAGCTCCTGTTCGGGGAAGTCCTCCATGGACGGCGCCGCGAACCAGGCCTCCGCCGGGTCGCGGTCGAGCTGCCGGGTGTGGTGGCGGGAACGAGCCCGGCGCACGAGGGCCGACGCCGCCAGAACGCCGAGAACGGCGACCGCGGCTCCGCCGAGCGCCGCAGCGACGACGGGCCGGGCCCCGGCAGGCGACACGCCGATGGCGGCGATGGCCGCCACGGCCACGACGGCGGCGGTGAACGCCGCCATGCCCTCGCCGGTCCGCAGGTGGGGTATCGCCCGCATACGGACCACCTTCCCTCTCCTTCATTGTGACGCGGCCGCCGACCGTGGTGCTGAAGGCGCTGTTACCGGCGACCCGGACCGGCGGCGGGCGGGCCCGCAAGGCGGAGCCCGGAGCCGGGCCCGCCGACGGGATCCCAGGGTTCTGGGATGGGAAGGGACGCGGCCGGCCAGCAGAATTGGCATAGACCACAGGCTCCGCCCGCAGGAACGCCCGTCCGACCGGAGGCACGAATGCTGCGCAGACTCACCTGGATCCTCGCTCTTCCGGCCCTTGTGCTCACCCTGGTGACGGGCCCGGCGGTCACACCGGCCGGCGCCGCCACCGAGCACGAGTTCCTGCAGGGGTACGGCCAGTTGGTACCGCTGCCGGCTCCCGTGACGCCTCCCCAGCAGTGCACCTCACGACGGCTGTACCTGGACGCCGGAACCTACGCCTGGAGCCTCAACACCCCGGGCGGCAACGCGCCCGCCCTGGACGTCCAGCTGTCGTCCGGCTCGTACATCTGGACCGTCTGCGTGTACCCGCGCGCCAGCGTCTACGGAGCGTTCACCCGGCTCACCCCGGAGGACGGCGGGCCGTACCTCGAACGGAGCACCACGTTCGAGGTCACCTTCACGTACACCTACGTGTGGGAGTCCATGCTCTACCGCTGGCAGGGCGTCCCGCGTCCCCCGCGCACCATGTGACGGCATGACGGCACCGGTACCCCTGGTACTCCAGCAGGACTTTGCCGCGTGACCCGGGGCGATGCGGGCGGGCTGGAGTGCAGCCGGGGTGCGGGGCATCGAGGGGCGGCTTCCCGTGGGCCGCCCCTCGGTCGCGTGACAGCGCCTTCGGTCATGACGGCTTCGGGGAAGCCTCCCGATGTGATCACCGAGAGCGCCGCCGGGATGTGGAACCGCGAACCGGACGATCTCCTCCTGGACATCGGGCACCGCTTCCGCCGAGTCGAACCCCGCCGCCGTATGCGAGGCCTGCCGGCACCGGTGGGCCGCAAGAGCAGCCGGCAACTGGCCGAGCACGCCGGCGCCCAGCGGGACGCGGACGAGATCCACGACGACCTGCGGTCATTCGTTGCCGTCCGGCGGTTTGGTGGCGGTGTTCGTGCGGCACGGGCGGCCGGTGCCGCGACGTCCGGCCTGTCGCACGCGGCCGACCGCACGCTCCAGCGGCACACGGTCGTGCTCGCCCGCGAGGCGGAGATGGTGCTGCCCCAGATGCGCCGCGACGGCGCCGGCCTCGCCTCGAACGGCAAGCCATGGCAAAGGGTTGACATTTGACACGCCTTGATCAAGGATCAATTGCACCGGGAGACGAACCATTCAGGCGGGACAATTCACCTGGGGGGGGCTGGCTTGTCGTGCGACACGGGGGCTGACAATGGCGCTTCCGTCTCCCCGAAGTCACCGGTGTCGCGGCGCCGAAAGGCGCCCGGCCGGCCGTGCCCCGGGACCGGGTGAATTTCCTGGATTCGTTCGAGACAAAGGAGTTCATGTGCCTACTACCCTCATTGCCGAGGAAACCGTGCAGGACCTCGACCTCATGGACCTCGACCTGGACATCCAGACGGCGATCACCGGTGGTGCCGACGCCCCGCTGCGGCCCGAGATGTTCACCTTCATCACCTGTGACACCGGCGGCGCCACGGGCACCTCCTGTGGCTTCACCAACCACTGCAACCCGATGTGCTGCTAGTCGGAACGGCCATGCCCCTTCCCGCGGCTCCACCGCGGGAAGGGGCGGTGACGCCGTTCGAGGTCCACTGCCCCGGATTCCGTTTCGCCGCCGGATCTCCTCTTCGCGGATGCCGGCGGCGGTCGGCCTTCTTCATGGAAGCGAGATTCTTCCGGCATGCCCAGCCAAAGCCATTTCTCGGCCGCCGAACCGATATTCATCAGGTCCGCGGCACTTCCGGCTGACACTTTTGACGGCATGCTCGCCAGGCTCGGTACGGGCGATTCACCGACCGAAGAGATGCTCACGGATTACATCAGCGAGCTGTCGACCCGCGCCGAACTGCGGGAGGCGATCGCGGTGTCGAGCCCCGATCTGACCGCCGAGCTCGACCGGATCGCCGACGGGACCCGGCTCAGCCGCAAGCGGCTGGTCCGCACCGCCGTCTCACTGACCCGCTACGCGCGGCGCATCACCGGCCGCCCGACCCCGTTCGGCCTGTTCGCCGGGGTGTCGACCGTCCCGGCCCGGCCGGCAAACGGATCGGCCGTCAAGTCCGCCCGCCCCGACGCGGGCTGGTTCGACGGGCTGGCCGCGAAGTGGCTCAGGGCGCCGCACGTGCGGCACTCGCTGCGGGTGGTGGTCAACAACCTGTGCTTCGTCCGGGGAGACCGGCTGGTGCTTCCGCACCTGCGGGCCCGCGGGGACGACGCCGCGGACATCACCGGGACACAGCAGGCGACGCAGGAACTGTCCATGCGCTGCACGCCGTTGCTGTCCTGGGTCCGCTCGGCCGCGGCCCGCCCGGTGCCCTACCCGGACCTGCTGGCCGCGGCCGAAACCGCCTTCCCGCGCCTGGGCCGCACGCACCTCGACACGTTCCTGGGAGTGCTGGCGCACCACGAGGTGCTCCTCACCGAGTTCGCCGCGACCTCGCTCGACGACCCCGGCCTGGCCTCGCTGGAGCAGGCCCTGCCCGAATCCTCCGAGGAGAGGGCGCAGTTGAGCGCGGTGCGCTCCGCCCTGGCCGACTACCGCGCCACCGCCCCGGGCGAGGGGACGGACGCGTACCGCCGGCTGGTCCGGGTGTCCGCCCGCGCGCACCCGTCGAAGACGGTCTCTGCGCAGGTCGACCTGCGGATGGACACGGACGCGCGACTGCCCGGGGCGGTGCTGCGGGAGGCGGAACGGTACGGCGCGGTCATGTGGTCGCTGTCGGCGCCGAGCGGGGCCTTCGCCCACATGCGGGGCTACCGGCAGGCCTTCCTGGACACCTACGGGCAGCACGGCGCGGTCCGCCTGGAGGAACTGGTGGATCCTCACCGCGGCCTCGGCTACCCCGCCACCTACCTGCATCCGCGGACCAGTACCGACTTCCCCGCCGGGCAGCGCCCCAAGCAGTCGCCGGCGGAGAGCGCCCGCGTGCGGGCGCTGGCGGACGTGCTCCAGCGGGGGCTGTCCGCCGAGCGGCGGGAGGTCGTGCTCACCGACGACGACATCCGCAGGCTCGGCGTCGACACCGAAACGCCGCCGCCGGCCTCCCTCGAACTCTGCTTCCAGCTGGTGGCGCGCAGCCGGGCGGACCTGGCGGCCGGGGACTTCACGCTGGTGACCACGCCGACCACGGGCACCCTCACCGCCGGTGCGATGGCCGGGCGGTTCGCCGACCTCGCCGGCGCGTCCGAGGACCTCGGCCGGCTGCTGGCCGGCGACGGGCAGGCGCTGGCCGCCCAGGTGGACTTCGTCCCGGTGCTGCCCCGCGCTTTGAACGTCATGCAGGTGCCGCGGATGCTCCCCCATTCCATCCCGGTCGGGACCTTCGACGATCCGGCCGGCCCCGGCCGCATCGACTGGCGCGACCTGGTCGTCGCCGCGGACGGGGACCGGCTGCGCCTGTACTGGGAGAGGACCGGGCAGGAGGTGCGCCCGGTGATCCCGCACGTGCTGTCGCTCGGGACCGCCGCGCCCAACCTGGTCCGCTTCCTCGGTGAACTGGTGTACTGCGGGGAGGAGAAGATCTGGCAGGCCTGGAACTGGGGGCCGTTCGAGCACCTTCCGGTGCTGCCCCGGGTACGGCTCGGGCGGGTCGTCGTCTCGCCGCTGAGCTGGCAGCCCGGCCCCGGGCTGCGCGAGCACGCCGAGCACGGCCGGGACTGGCCGCGGGCGGTGGAGACATGGCGGCGCGAGCTGCGGGTCGACGACCGGGTGAGCGTCGGCCACCGCGACCAGGTGTGCGAACTCGACCTGAGCAGCGGGTTCCAGCGGGAGATGCTGCGCCGTGAGGTGCTGCGTGAGGGGGTGACGATCACCGAGAGCCCGCACGCGCAGGCCGACGCGTTCGGCTGGCTCGGCGGGCACGGCAACGAGATCCTCGTGCCCCTGCGCGCCGCGGCGCCCGCCCCCGGCCCCGTACCCGCGCTGGACCCGCAGCGGGTCGCCAACAGCGCCGTGCGGCCCGTGCACCAGCCGGGTGGCGAGTGGGCGTTCGTCGAGCTCCACGCCCTGCCGGAGGCGCACGAGGCACTGATCACCCGTCACATACCCGCGCTGCTGGACCGGTTCGGCGCAGCGGTCGACCGCTGGTTCTTCATGCGCTACCGGCAGTCGGGCGACCACGTCCGGTTCCGGGTGCACGGCCCGGCCGAGCGGATCGCCGCCACCGTCTGGCCGCAACTGCTGAGCGGGTGCGGCGAGTTGAAGGCGTCCGGGCTGATCAGGGACTTCCGCGTCTCCGGCTACGGGCAGGAGACCTCCCGGTACGGCGGCGTCGAAGGCGTCGCACGGGCGGAGGAGTGGTTCTGCGCGGACAGCCTGGCGGCGGTCGGCCTGCTCACCGCCCTCGGCGGCCGCGGCGCGGGGGCCGACAAGGCCGAGGTACTGCTCGCCGGGTACGTCCACCTGCTGGACTCCCTGGGCCCGTGGGACTGGTGCGCGTGGGTGGGCCGCGTGGCGCCCAGGAGCCCGGGTGCCGCACGGCCGCGCGACGAAGTCCGGGCCGCCGAACGGCTCCTGATACCTGGTCGGGCCAGGGAACTGCTGGCGGGATCCTTCCCGATCCGTACCGTCCGGCTCTTGCCCGGATCGCCGCCGCGGCAGGCCGGTTCGGCGAGCTGGTGCTGCCGGGAATCGGCCGGGAAGGCGGCCGGGGATGGCAGGACGCGGCCGTGGCGAGCCTGCTCCACATGCATCACAACCGGCTGTACGGCATCGACCCGGCCGGGGAACTCGCCGGCCTGGCCCTGCTGGGGCAGGCCGCCCGGGCCCACCGCGGCCGGCTGGCCCACCAGGCCCAGGGCCAGGACCGGCGGCCCGCACACGTCCCGGAAAGGAACCGCACGTGACCACCACCACGGCACCGCCCACGTACCGCGAGCAGGCCCTGGCCCTGGCCGAGGAGCTGGCCGGCCAGCTGCGGGACCCGGCGTCGCTGCCCCAGGCCGATCACGGAACCGGGCCGGACGAGCGGTGGAAGGTCTCGTCGCTGGCCAGCGGCCACGCGGGCATCGCCCTGCTGTTCAGCGAACGGAGCCTGCGCGATCCGGCGGAGCGGCTGACCGCGCACCGGTACGCGTCGCTGGCGGCGGCCAGTCTGGAAACCCAGCCGGCACCGCACCACGGTCTGCTCTACGAGGTCGCGGGCCTCAGCTTCGCCCTCCATCTGGCCAGCCAGGCCGGCGGCGGCTACGGCCGGGCCCTGGCCGCGCTCGACGCCAGGGCCGGTGCGGCCGCCTCCGCGCTGTCCCGGCTGGTGGACACCGTGCCGCTCGGCCCGATGGCCCGCTACGACGTCCTCGACGGCCTGGCCGGTCTGGGCCGCTACCTGCTGCTGCGCGGCCTCGGCGGATCCGCCGACATGGAGCAGCTGCTCACCTCCCTGGTCGGCATGACCGGCCCGGCCGACCACCACGGGCAGCGGGTGCCGCGCTACTGGTCCGTCACCCCGCCCAACTGGCATCCGGCCACCGACCCGGCACTGGTCGACCACGGCCACCTCAACCTCGGCCTCGCCCACGGCATCGCCGGCCCGCTCGCCCTGCTCGCCATCGCCCACCGGCACGGCGCCGTCGTCGACGGCCAGCGCGAGGCCGTCGAGTCGCTGGTGGCGCTCCTCGACCGGTTCCAGGACACCGACGAGTACGGGCCGTTCTGGCCGCCGACGGTCTCCCTGTCCGCCTTCGGCAACGCCGAGCCGGGCCGCGCCCGGGGCCGGACCGCCTGGTGCTACGGCGCGCCCGGCATCTCGCGGGCACTGCAGATCGCCGGCCAGGCCATGGGCCGCGCGGACTGGCTGGAGCAGGCCCACGCCTCGATCGCGCCCCTCACCCGCCTGCCGCTGGAGTCGTTCGGGACGGAACACTGGTCGCTGTGCCACGGCTGGTCCGGAGTGCTGCACCTGCTCGGGTACTTCACCGACGGCCCGCACGCGGCACCGGTGCGCGGGCTGCGCGACACCATCGCCGGACGGATCATCGAGGAGTTCGAGGCCGACGGCCCCCCGCGCCTGCAGCTCGGCTACGACGGCCTGGCCGACGGCAGCCACCCGGCGGGCTTCCTCGAAGGAACGGCCGGCCTGGCCCTCGCCCTCAACCACTACGCCCGCCCGGAGGAGTCACTGCCCTGGGACATCGCCCTGCTGCTGAACTGACCGACCACATGGGGAACCACATGCGCACCCACCCCGGCGCCGGACGACCGGCCCCCGCGCCCGGCGACCACGACGCCCCGCACGACGGCGAGACCATCCGGATCGGCGAAGCCCGGCTGACGGTCCCGCAGTTCCTGCGCGCGGTGGCGGCCCAGCTGGACCACGCCGACACCGCCGCGGACCCCGAGCTGCGGCCCGTCGCCGAGTGCTTCCTCGGCGCCGGGCTGACAGCGCTGCGCGCCGCGGCCGAACCGCGGACCTGGCTCGAATACCGGCTCGTCCCCGGGCCGGACGGCGCGACGCCCGCGCTGTACGAGGGCCTGCTGCACACCGTGCGCGAACTGCTCGCGGCCCGGTGGATCGACGACTTCTTCTTCGTCCACAAGACACCCGGACTGCGCGTCCGTTTCGACACCTGCGCGGCGTACCGCGCGCAGACCCAGGACAGACTCGCCCGGGCGTGGGAGGACTGGCGGGCGGCCGGCCTGCTCACCGAGGTCCGGCCCGCCGTCTACGAGCCGGAGCAGCACCTGTTCGGCGGGCCGCGGTCGATGCGCGGCGTGCACCGGGTCTTCACGGCCGACTCCCTTCTGTGGCTGAGCCACCTGTCGCTGCCGACGCCGCCCGCCCCCGGCTGGGCCCTGTCCCTGGCGGCGACCCGGGTCCTGCTGGAGCGGCTGGGCGTCGCCGACTTCGAGGACCGGGACGTCTGGGACCGGCTGCGCCGACAGCTCGGCCGCAGATTCGAGGCGGAGCCGCCGGCCGACTGGCCCGCCCTGTCGGCCCGGCTGAACCTGCTCTGGCACTCGCCGCAGCAGCTGGCCGCACTGCGCGCCCCGGTGATCGAGCCGGCGTTCGACGCGTTCCAGGAGTCCGTCGCGCGGGCGTGCGACACCTGGCACGAGGAGTACTTCGGCAGTCCCGGCGCATGGGTCGGCCCGCGGGAGGCCGCCGCCCTCCTGACCGTCTTCCACTGGAACCGCGCCCGCATGCCGAAGAACTGGCAGGTGGGCATCACCGAGGCGCTTGCCCAGGGCCCGTCAGAGGAGAGCCAGCCGTGACCACCCGGCCACACGAAACGCCCACGACCGGCGACGCGTTCGGCGCGCTGGTCCGCGACTGCTGGGAGCACGGCGGCGTCCAGGAAGTCCTGGAGCGGGACGACGGCCGGCTCTACCGCTCCCCCGCCTCGATGTACTTCAGCACCGCCGACGCCTGGCCGGACGTCGACCGGGAACTGCTGCGCCGCGTCCGCGGCCCGGTCCTCGACATCGGGTGCGGAGCGGGGCGCACGCTGGCCGAACTCCGGGCCCGCGGCCACGAGGCCCTGGGCGTCGACCCGTCACCGGGCGCGGTCCGGCTCTGCCTCGACCGCGGGCTTCCCGCGGTGCGCGGCACGGCGGCCGACCTCGGCCCCGTCGACGGCCGGTTCGACACCATCGTGATGACGGGCAACGGGCTGGGGTTCCTGGAGAGCAGGGAGCAGGCCCCCCGGGTTCTCTCGGAACTCGCCAGGGTGGCCACGGCGGGGGCCTCGCTGCTGGGCACCACCTTCGACCCGGCCCGCCTGACCACGCCCGCGGAGAACCGCTACCGCGAACACAATGCCGCGCGCGGCCGGCTGCCCGGGCAGTGGCGGATCAGGGTCCACCACGCCGGCCTGGCGACGGAATGGTTCGATTACGCCTTCCTCTCCCCCGCCGAGCTGGAGGAACTCGTCACCGGCTCCCCGTGGCGCGTTCATGAGATCCACCACGGCGACTTCCACTATCTGGCGCACCTCGTCCTGCGGTGAACCGCGGGCTCGGCGCCCTCGCCCGCAAGGGTCCCGGTCTCAACTGGTGGAGCCGTGGAGGAGATCAGGCCGCGCGGCGAGGGAGCGGGCGCGGCGGGGTGGGGTGGGGTGGGACGGCGGGGGCTGTGGGCCAAAGGTCAGCGCACGGTCACGGTGAACACGGGAGAGACGGTGTCACCGCTGACGATGCGCAGCTCGTTCAGGCCCTTGAGTCCGAGCTTCACGCCGAGCGAGTAGGAGCCGTCGCGGGCCGTGGGCGCGGAGGCCGGCAGAGTGACCCACGTGCCGTGCTGCTTCTGCTGCAGGGTCACCTTGCTTCCCGCCGTGAGGCCGGTGGTCGTGCCGGTGACACGGAACAGTTGCCATGCCTGGACGGACGAGACCGACGGCCTGGCGGTGATGCCGGCGTGCGCGGCGGCTCGCTGCGTGGCGGACGCGGGGTGGGCGACCGGGGTGGCTGCCATGGCGGTGCCCGCCAGCCCGAGGGAGAGCACGCTGAGGGTGGTCACGGCGGCCAGGCGCAGGGAGTTCCGCTTGGAGACGATCACAGGTACACCTCTTTCGAAGGGGAGGTGGTTGTTTACCCGAAGGCACGGTCGGTCGGTGCGATCCGGGCTCTGTCATCCGTAGGGACGCTCCGCTCCACGCACAGGTTGCGAGCGGACCGTCACTTCCTTGTAACAGCCTGCGATGCTTCGAGGTCCCCAGCACCCAGCGCGTTTCGGTGCGGGGTGCCTGTTTCCGCCGGCGTGGAGGGCGTGGCGTTCTGTTTCAGAAGTCAGCTGGGTTCGTTGCGGGTGGTGCCGCGGGCGCTGTGGGCGCGTGAGCGGCAGCGCGGGGAGCAGTGAAGGCGGCGCCGGCACCCTGCGCGGGGATTTTCGGGGCCCTGAACCCAGTCTTCGCATGGACCGCCCCCCGGCAGTCGCCGCGGCCGTCCTCTTTCTCGCATGCGACGAGAGCGGCTTCTGTGCCGGCATGGACCTGAGCGTCGACGGCGGCCTGGCTCAGATCCGAGGCCGGAATCCGTCGGCCCGGGGAATCCCGGGTTCGATCGGCCGCTGGACTCGCCGAACGTCCTCTGGCCGGCCCGCCTGCAGGTTCACCGGGGCTTGGGGACTTACCTTCGAGGCGTTCCGCTGCCCGCCGTCGGGGTGAAACAACGAGACCCCGCCAGGGAATTCGTTTCACTGCACGGAATGCGCTGTCCGCTCACATAAATTAACCCACCGGGTTGCACCCTTTCCAGTATCCCCAATCCCCCGGCGGGTGTAACGGGGTCGTCCATCCGCTTGAGGAGACCGTTTCCGGACCGGTCTTGGACCACACCCGCCCGTGCCGCTGGGGACGCGCAGAAGGAACGATGGTCATGAATGCGAACTCCTCTCCGCCGGTCCGGCGCTCGCGTACGGCGTGCCTGGCCGCCGTCGTCGTCGCCGGAGCACTGGGACTGCTCAGCGCGTGCGGCGGATCGTCACAGCCCGGACCCGCCGGCACGCTGAGTCCCGGGCCCGGCCAGACCCTGCCGGGATTTCCCGGTGCCTCCGGAACGGGCGGCACGGTCAGCGCACCGGCAGCCACGCCCTCGGTCTCACCCACCAGCAGCCAGCCGTCCGTTCCAGCGGCCGCCAACGCGGTGACGATCAAGAACTTTGCGTTCTCCCCGGCCACGCTGACGGTCAAGGCGGGCACGACGGTGACCTGGACCAACACCGACTCCGACGCTCACACCGTCACCAGTAAGCAGGGGTCGGGCGGGCCGCTGCAGTCGGCGGCCCTGGCCACCAACGACACCTACAGCTACACGTTCACCGCACCCGGCACCTACGCCTACTACTGCACCATCCACCCGTTCATGACCGCCACCGTGGAGGTGACGCCATGACCGGGCAGACACCCGACTCCGGCGGTGACGGCGAGCACGGCATGACCCGCCGGCAGCTCATCCGGCACTCCGCCTGGTTCGGTGGGGTCGTGGTCCTGACAGTCACCGCAGGAGAGGTGATCAGTCATATCCCCGGTTCGGCGAGCGTGGCCCCGGCAAGCAGCGCAGACCTGCGTTTCGTGCAGGTCTCCGACAGCCACATCGGCTTCCAGGGCCCGGCCAACACGGACGTCACCGGGACGTTCGCCGCAGCGATCAACCAGGTCAACTCCCTCGGGTTCCGGCCCGACTTCGTCATGCACAGCGGCGACCTGACGCACCTTTCCACCCCCGCCCAGTTCGACCAGGTCAAGCAGATGCTGTCGCAGCTGGACACGGACCGGGTCTTCACCGTGCCGGGCGAACACGACTCGATCGGAGACAACGGACCACTCGCCTACCGACAGACCTTCGGCAAGAACACCCTCGGCGACGGCTGGTACAGCTTCGACACCCACGGTGTGCACTTCATCGCGCTGGTCAACACCCTGCACCTGGAACAGCTCGGCCACTTGGGCAACGACCAGATCGACTTCGTGCGCAAGGACATCGCCGGCCTGTCGTCGGACACCCCCATCGTCGTCTTCAGTCACATCCCGTTGTTCGCGATGTATCCGACGTGGGGCTGGGGCACCGACGACGCGGTGCAGGTGCTGTCGATGCTGCGCCGCTTCTCCTCGGTCACGTGCCTCAACGGGCACGTCCACCAGCTGTTCAGCAAGACCGAGGGAAACATCACCTTCCACTCGGCCCGCCCCACCTGCTACCCGTTCCCCAAACCCGGCCAGGGCCCCGCACCGCTCCCGCAGGTGCTGCCCGCCGGACGCCTCAAGGACGCGCTCGGCATCCGCACCGTCAACTACTGGCAGGGCAACCACGCGCTGGCCGTCAAGGACGAGAAACTCGTATGAACACCCGGAGCCTGCCAGCCCTCGCACTGCGCCTGCTGCTCGCCGCCACGCTCGCGGCAAGCGGATACATCCACGCCCAGCTCTACATCGACGGATACCGCTTCGTCCACATCATCGGCTCGCTGTTCCTGCTGCAGGCCAGCACCGCCTTCGCGGTGGCCGCACTCCTGCTGCTGGCGGCACCCCTGCTCCTTCGAATCGCCGCCGCCGCGATCGCCGTCGGCTCGCTCGCCGGGTTCACCGCATCCCGCACCATCGGATTGTTCGGGTTCTCCGAGCAGGGCCTGCGACCCGCCCCGCAGGCCCTGCTCAGCCTCATCGCCGAGACGCTCACCCTGCTGATCGTCGTGGCCTGGCAGGCATCCGGGGTCGCGGCGGCAAAATCGACAGCGGGGGCGGCCGGGCACGCGGAGGGCCCCGCTCACCCCGCCGGCCACCGACGGCTCCACGACATCCTGTGGCTTCTCCTGCCCGTGGCGGTGATGGTCGGCCTCTACTGGTACGGCCGGGTACACACCCCCGACTACGAGACCAGCCTCTTCGGGAACCGCGGCGACGACGCGAGACTGCTGAAAGCCCAACTGGGATCCGCGCTCCTGGGCCTGGCGCTGATTCAGCTCCTTCTCGCCCTGTGGATCTACGGCCGCCTGCCCGCACTGCGAACCGCACCGCACAAGGTCCGCACCACGCACCGCCTCGTCGGCCTGACCGCCTTCCTCCTCTCCCTGCCCATCGCCCGGCACTGCATCACCGCCTACGGCGTCCAACTGACCGATCCCCGCGTGGCGCTGCATTCGCTCACCGGCTGCTTCCTCTACGGGGCCTTCGTCGCCAAGGTCATCGTGGTCCGGCACCGCCGCTGGCCCGGCTGGGCACTCCCCCTGGCCGGCGGTACCCTCGTCACCGCGATCGCCCTGATCTGGTACGCCGCCCCCTTCTGGTACCTGAACGACTTCCAGGCACCCGGCCTGTGAGCAGAACGTGAGGCGTCCCTCCCGACGGCCGGCAGCGGGTTCCCGGGCGGCGGGGCCCAGTTCGCCCCGCGCCGGATTCGCCACCGCCGGCACCCCGCCCGAGGAGGCCGAGCCGGCGGCAGCCGCCGAACCCACGGATCGAGGTCACAAGTGCGTCACAGGCACTTTCCCTCACGGTGACCTGCCGAAATGCTTCGCCCGTGACGTTTCCCATCTCCCGTCAGCTGGCCAGGCGGCTGCTCGCCGTACTGCTCACCCCCTTCGTCCTCCTCGCGCTTCGGGCGGGTGATCCCGGCGCCCTGGCCGGGCTCCCGCTCGGCGTCGGGCTCGGCCTGCTGCTCCCCGACGTGTGGTGCCTGCTGTTCGCCCGGGCGGCCGGCGCGCGACTGATGGTCGTCCGCTACGGCCGCGGCTGCCTGCTGGCCTCCACCGCCGTGGCAGGTGTTCCCGTCGAGATCGGCCTGGTACCCGCCGCCGAGCTGACGATCTCCCTCAACCTCGTGTCCGCCCCGCGGCTGCGCCTGCGGCTGTGGCTGCACTCGGCCGTGCTGCTCGCCGTCCAGCTCGGTCTCGGGGCACTGCTCACGGCGCGCCCGGAGGGCTTCGCCCGGGGGCTGGGGATCGCCCTGCTGGTGACCACCGTCATCAGCAACCTGCGCTACCAGGCCGGTCCGCTGGCCCCGCTGTGGGCCGCGCTCGGCATCACGCTGCGGCGCGACCTGCTCGAACCGCAGCTGCGCCACCCCGACCTGCTGCGGGCCGAACGGCAACTGCTCCGGGGCCGGATCGGCGCGGCCCGCCGACTGCTCGACCTGGTACCCGAATCGCCCCTGCCGAGCGCCACCGAGGTGGGCGTCCTGCTCGCAGAAGGCCGCTACGAGCAGGCCTCCGCCGGTGCCCGGGAACTGCTGCACGCCCACCAGGCACCCTGCCACCCGATCGGCTACCAGCTGCTGGCCGCGGCCGCCGTGGCCGCCGGGGAGGCCGGCGAACTGCCCCCGGAGGAGGTCCGGCACCGAGTCGCCCTGGCGCTCATCGGCCTCGGTGGCGACGGCTCCGAGCCCGACCCGCGCATCATGCACCGGTACGCGCAGACCGCCGCCGACGCCGAACTGCTCGACGGCCGCCCCGAGCAGGCCGCCCGGCTGGCCAAGCGCTGGAGCAGCACCGCCGGTTCGCCCTTCTGGCGCGCCGACGCCTGCTGCACCCTGGCCGCCGCGCTCACCGCCCTCGGCCGCTACGAGCAGGCCCGCACCGCTCTCGCCCGGGCCCGCGCCCAGTGCCCCGAACTGGCCCGCACCGCCCGTCTGGAGACGCGCCTGAAAGCGGCGGAGCGGGCCGCGGTTCCCGCCCGCTGAACGAGCGGGGCCCGGCAGGAATGAACTCATCAGCGATCCTTCAGGGCCGGGCTGGGCGACACCTCGTCCTCGTCCAGCAGGCGGTCCACCGGCCCCCGGTGAGGGCCAGGCAGCGCAGGTCGGGACACTTGAAGACGGCCACGCCCTCGCGGGGTGCCGGCCAAACCCGCTCGATCGACCTGCCGCCCTTGTGCGATCTCGATCGGTGCGTCGTGGTGCCGGGCCTCATCTCCGGAGCCGTCGTCACATTCGTCCCCGGCTGCCACGCCGCGCTCCACCGGCAGTCCCGGCGGTAGCCGCCGCTGACCCCGGGCGGCGCTTCGGTCACAGGTTCGCGAGCAGATTGTGGAGGGGAGCGGGCACCCGGTCGGGGTCGAGGGCCTCGGCCAGGAGGCGGCCGTAGCGGATCTTGCGGCCCTTCTTCGTGCCGAGGAAGCGCCGCATCTGCCGCTGCGGGGGCCGGCCCTGGTGGGCGGGCTGGCGCACGAAGGTCTGCCAGGCCTGGAGGTCGCCCTCGGCCTGGACGATCTCCTCAACCCGTGCCACGCCCAGCGCGCGGATGAGTTCGTCCTCCAGGTCCGCCGCACACACGAAGAACCCCTGGCGCGGCGCGCGGGCCTTCTCAAGACCGCGGTCGTAGAAGCGCTGCTCGCCCTCGTCACACAGTCCGGCGAGGCGCAGACCCAGCCCCGGCGGCCCGAGGAGGCCGGCGTAGCGGCCGACGCTCATCGCTCCGCCCATGGGTATGACGCACACCCCTTCGGCGGGCAGGTCCCGGCCGTAGCGCGCGGCCAGCGTCTCGACGGCCGCGAGGTCGCTCGGCCCTTCCAGCAGCACCGCGGTCCGCACGCGCAGTCGTGCGGCCAGCTCACTCGCCGGCCCGCCGGGGCTGCCCGCCGCCCAGCTGGTGACCGCATCCCGGAACGCTCGCATGTCCGCCATGGGGCGATTTTGCTCCTGTTCGGGCAGGCGCGGCACGGATTTTTCGTCGGCCGCGCTCCGGGGCTTCGCGTGAGGGGGGAGAGCGGCTCCGGCCGTTTTTTCGGGAAGCCTCGTCAGTCGGGCCTGTCGGAGGCAGTGGGGCCGCGGGGATCCGCACGCCCCGCGCTCCCCCGGTCGGCGGACGGCGACGCCGAACGGCCACGCCCGCGGCAGGTCTGCCGCGGGCGTGGTCCGCACGGGGAGGGGCGTCCGGTCAGAACTGGGTACTGACCGTGACCCCGCTGAAGTCGGTGTTCGCGTAGAGGCTGATGTAGCGGTAGCCGGCCGTCGGGTTGGTGACGGTGATGCTCTGCGTGGTGCCCGGGTTGGTGGACGAGGTGGTGAAGGCGCTCGGCGAGGCCCAGGTGTCCGCGTTGTAGTACAGGTACGCGGTGCCGGTGCCCCCGGAGGTGTCGATCTTCAGGGTGCTGGTGCCGGCCGGCAGGTAGACGTACAGGTAGTCGAGGTGGCCGGCGGTGGCGGAGAGGCCGGAGCGGGAGCAGTTCCGGCCGAGCGCGTCGGTACGCGGGTCGGCGCAGGTCGGCAGGGTGGTGCCGCCGCTGCCGGTGGTGACGGTGACCGGGGCCGGGGTGCTGGCGGTCCTGCCGGTGTCGTCGGTGACGGTCAGGGCAACGGTGTAGGTGCCGGCGCTCGCGTAGGTGTGGGTCGGGTTCTGCTGGTCGGACGAGCCGCCGTCGCCGAAGGTCCAGTGCCAGGCGGTGATCCGGCCGGGGCCGGTCTGGACGGATTTGCCGGTCAGTGTGACGGTGGCGCCGTTGACGGCCTGGTCGAACAGCGCGGTCGGGCCGGCCGCGTAGCAGGCGCCGCCGGCGCAGCTGTCGAGCCAGGCGTCGAAGTCGGCGTCGTAGCCGGTGCCGACGTTGTTGTAGACCGCGTAGCCGCCCTGGTAGTCACCGGTGCGGAAGTGCCCGAGCATGGCGGTGATGTCGGCCGGGTGCTTCTCGAACATGTACCGGACGGCGAGGTAGCCCCACGGGTAGGTGCGCACCGAGTCCGAGTTGCGGTACGTGTTCTGGAAGATGGTGCTGAGCGTGTAGGTGTGCTTGGCCGCCTCCGACATCGCCTGGGTGTCGGTGGTGCCGCGGTAGGCGTAGGACTCGTACTCGGCGACGCCCTCGATCCACCAGATGTCCGGAACGGAGACCTCGGTGGAGAAGTCGCCCTTCATGTCGTAGATGTTGTCCAGGTAGTGCGTGTACTCGTGGTTGAGGTTCCACACGTTGGCGGTGAAGCCGTCGTTCCACGACTTCTGGTACATCACGCACACGGCCTGGTCGTTGGGGTCGGTCGGGTCCATGACGGTCTGGCCGCCGTTGTCGGTGGAGTTCCT
This sequence comes from Kitasatospora sp. NPDC092286, assembly GCF_044755565.1. Taxonomy (NCBI): domain Bacteria; kingdom Bacillati; phylum Actinomycetota; class Actinomycetes; order Kitasatosporales; family Streptomycetaceae; genus Kitasatospora; species Kitasatospora sp. NPDC092286. Next base: position 48,196 of record NZ_JBIVRD010000038.1, read on the forward strand.
GAAGATCGCCCAGGAGTAGGTCAGGTAGTCGGCCTGGTTGGCGAAGACCGCGAGGGTGAGGGTCTTGTCGTACTGGCCGGGGATGGGGCCGTTGTCCTTCACCATGGCGTGGAAGAAGGTGTCCTCGCCGCGCAGGCTCGCGCAGACGGCGGCCAGGTCGGCGGGCGACAGCGCCTCGGTCTGGATGGTGCGGTTGTCGCAGACCAGCTGGTTCGGCAGCACCGCCGCGGTCAGCTTCGCCGGCAGGTCGCAGATGCCGTAGTACGAGCACTGGCCGGGGTCGAACGTGTTGGCCTGGTACGCGGTGTGGACGTACAGCGGGCCGGTCACCCCGGTGATCCGGACGGCGTCGAGCACCGCCTTGACCTGGTCCTTGAGCGCGGCCTCGACCGCGGGGCCGTCACCGGCCATCCGGCCGAGGTCGTTGCCCGCGTTGACGTCGAGGTAGGAGTTCGCGGTGCCGAGCAGGTCCTTGTGGTTGAGCGCGAACGTGCCCAGCGCGGTGCCGATGGCCGGGTCCGCGCTGACCGCTTTGACGAAGTCGGGGTTCCAGTTGCCCCGCCACAGCGGCGCGGACAGTACGGCGTTGACCGACTTGAGCATCTTCGGGAACGCGTTGTAGGAGTTGTCGTAGCTGTTCAGCACCTGCTTGTAGACGCCCAGGTAACTGCCCTGCAGGTTGGCGCTGTCGGTGAGGACCAGCACCTCGTTGAGGACGGTGCCGTTGTTGTCGGTGACATCGGTCCAGTGCCGGCTCGCGAAGAAGGCGTCGAGTCCGGCCCTGGAGGCACTGGTGAGGGCGGTGTCGTACGGGCCGACCGCGTCCGCGTTGTAGGACTGGACGTACCAGCCGGCCCGCATGAAGAGCACGAGCTGCAGGATGCCGGTCGAGTTGTCGCCGGTGTAGCCGGCCGCCAGGTTCTGGAAGGCGTTGGCGACGGTGAGCATCTTCGCTTCCTTGAAGATGCCGCCCGCGTCGGTGCCGGTGACGTTGAACAGCGTGCTGACGCAGTCCGGGGTCGAGCCCTCGACGAAGGAGACCAGGTCGGCCCCGCTGCGGCCGCCGAAGTCGGCCGGGGTGCAGCTCTGCGCGCCGGCGGCGGCCGGACCGGTGGCGGAGCGGCCGGCGGAGCCCGGCCTGGCCGGGGGCGTCTTCCGGTCGGCCGGTCGCGGTGCGGTCTGCACGGTGGTGCCGGCGGGCTGGCCCATCACGACCTGGCCGAGCAGCGCCGGCGGCAGCGGCTTGGCGGCGGGGGCGAGGTCCTCGGAGGGGTCGGCCGCGCGGAAGGCCCCCAGCGGCCCCGGGGCGGCGGAGCCCGCGTCGGCCGCCGGCCGGGCACTGGCCGACGGGTGGGAGGCCGGTCCGGAGGCGGCGAGCGCCGGGACCGGCAACAGGGTGGCGGTGGCGGCACAGCCGGCGACGACGCCGGCCATGAGTGTGGGGAGGGGTATCCGAAGGCGCACTGCTGGGCCCTTCTCCTGTGGGGGAGGTCTCTGGACGACTGCCGAGGCATGGGGGGATGCGGCATGATCCTGCCATTCGACAGGGCGTCAGAACAATGTCACAGGTCATATGACATAAGGTGGGCCGGTCATAACACGGCCTCGGAACGGCCGTGCCGAACCACCGGCCCGGCGCGTCCGGCGGCCGCCGGCGCGAACAGCGCCCGCCCCGTTACGGCCGGGTCGGCCGGTACGTCCGCGCGGCCCAGGCCCGGAAGGCCGGCGAGGCGGCGATCAGGTCCCGGTACGCCGCGGCCGCCGCGCCGAACAGGGTCTCCACCACCTCCCCGCTCACCCCGCCGGGCCGCCAGGCCAGCAGATGCCGGACCCAGACCGGCGTACCGGCGAGCGGTTTGACCACCACGTCGGCGAGCGGCCGGGTGGTCGCCTGGACGACGGAGATCCCGAGCCCGGCGGCGATCATCTCCTGGAGCTCCAGCCGGCCGCCGGGGAACTCGTGGACCGCGGCCGGGGTGAACCCCGCCGCCGCACAGGCGTCGTAGAAGACGCCGTGCCAGCCGGCTCCGTCGTCGGGGGTGAGGAACCAGTCCTCGTCGGCCAGGTCCACCAGGGCGATCTCGGTACGGTGCCGGAGCCGGTGGCCGGCCGGGAGGGCGACGAAGGAGGGCTCGGTGACGATGCCGCGGTGCGCGACGGACGGCGAGTGGCGCAGCTCCCGGCCCGGGTAGTCCATGGCCACGGCGGCGTCCGCGTCGCCCTGCTCCAGCAGGTCGACGATGTCCGAGGACTGGTGGACGGAGGTCACCGTGAACCGCTGGTCGGGCCGCTGGTGCCGGGCCCTGGTGACCAGTCCGGGCAGGATCGGCGAGATGGTCGCGGCCAGGCGCAGTTCCCGGCGGGCCGGCCCGCCGGGAGCCTCCGGGCGGTGGCCCAGGCAGTCGGCCCGGGCGAGGAGGTCGCGCGCGGCGGTCACCACCTCGACGCCGAAGCAGGTCGGCGCCACGCCTGCGGCCGTGCGCTCGAAGAGCGGCGCGCCCAGGTGGCGTTCGATGCGGCGCAGCTGTGTGCTGGTCGCCGGCTGCGAGGCGCCGAGCAGGGCGGCGGCGCGGCTGACGCTCCCGCTGTCGGCGATGGCGCACAGCACCCGAAGGTGCCGCAGCTCCAGCTCCATGCCCCTCCCCTCCCCTTCACGCGACGGCCGGGCCTTCCCGGCCGTCGGCGTCGGGTGGCTGCCGCCGAGGACAGTGCAACAGCACACATGACATGTCAGCGGCCTACCTTCACCCCCCGCGGATTGCCTCGTCAAGGCCCTTCCGGGGCCGGACGGCGATACCGGCACCACCTTTTACCAGGGCATTGCGTCCGCCTGACCGTCCGCCTGACCGTCCGACGGCTGCCGGGTCGGGGCCGGCCCTTCGCGCGGTGGCCGGCGTCCTCGTGCGGTGCGCGCGCCGGTGGCCCTCCGGCGGGGTCCGGCCGTGCTCGGCCCCGAGGTGGCGCGGGTTCTCGTGGAGGGGCGGTTCTGCCTGTTCGGGCAGGCCGTCGTTGCGTGAACGTACACGTATCTCCGGGATTCTCTGCATTTACCGATAAACGCCTGGATTTTCCGGACTTCCGCGATCAAGCATCGGGATGACGTTCCGTCATCGATCCCGGTTTCCGTGGAGGACACCCAGTGCCGCACCCGTCCCGTACCCCCAAGGCGCTCGGCCTCGCCGTCACCGCCGTGCTGGGCCTGACCCTGGCCGCACCGCCCGCCCTGGCCGGACCGGCCGCCGACCCCGACCCGGTGCCCGCTCTGGTGGCCGGTGGGGGCACCGCCGCCCCGCAGCTGGTCACCGGGCTGGCCGAGGCGGCGCCCGGCAGTCCGGGCGAGGCGGCCCGGGCCCACCTGGCCGCCCACCCGGAGCGGTACCGGATCGACCCGGGGCAGCTCACCGAGGTCGGCACCGGGCGTACGGCCGAGGGGCGGCACACCGTCAGGTTCCAGCAGTACCACGGCGGTGTGCCGGTGCTCGGCGGGCAGTACCTGGTCCGCCTCACCGGTGAGGGCGCCGGCCAGCGGGTGGAGTCGGCCGGCGGCAAGTACTTCACCGGACTGACCGCGCCGACCACCCCCGCCGTCCCGGACCCGGTGCTGCGCGGCCTCGCGCTCGGCTCGCTCACCGACCCGCGTGGCCGGGCCGGCGCCACCGCCGAGGACCACGGCCTGGTGGTGCTGCCCGGCGGCACCGGCCGGCTGACCCGGCACTTCACCGTGCGCGGCACCGACCGGGCCGGCGGGCAGCCGACCACCCGCGAGGTCTACGTGGACGCCACCGTCGGCGGGATCGCCCTCGCCCACGACGCCCGCGCCCCGTACCAGGCCGGTGCCCGACCGGCGACAGCGGCGGCCGCCGCACCGGCGCTCGAACCCGCCACCGGCACCGCCCCGGACGCCTACGGCCGCACCGTGAAGGTGAACACCGCCCGGCTGCCGGACGGGAGCCACCAGCTCGTCGACCTGACCAGGCCCGCCTCCATCACCACCTACGACGCGGCCGGACGGGACCTGCTGGACTTCATCGACGGCCTGCCCGCCGACCTCCGCCCGGCCGCCTCCCCGACCTCCGACTTCCCGGCCGCCACCGGTGCCGACGGCGCCACCGACGCCCACCTCAACGCGGGCATCGTGTACGACTTCTACCGCGACCGGCTGGGCCGGGAGGGGCTGGACGGCAAGGGCTCCCCGATCGTCTCGCTGGTCGGCGTGACCAACGACGGCGCACCCATCATGAACGCCACCTGGGACGGGACCATGATGTCCTACGGCGGTGGCGGCCCGCAGTACCACTCGTTCGCGGTCGCGCTGGACATAGCCGGACACGAGATGACCCACGGCGTCATCGACCACACCGCCGGTCTGGTCAACGCCGGCCAGACCGGGGCGATGAACGAGGCGCTGGCCGACTACTTCGGCAACGCCGTCGAGGTGACCGCCCGCGGCGTGTCGATGACCGACCCGAAGGCCGCGCTGTTCGGCGAGGCGGTGTGCCGCACCGGCACCCCGGAGGACTGCGCGGGGCGCCGGCTGGACGACCGCCGCACCACCGTGGACGACTACCTCGGCACCGACCTCAGCCTCGACAGCGGCGGCGTGCACCTCAACTCCACCATCTTCTCCGGGGCGCTGTGGGACATCCGGCGCACCCTCGACCCGCTCACCGCCGACCGGCTGGTCTACCGCGCGCTCGCCGACTACCTCACCCCGCTGGACGACTTCGTCGACGGCCGCAACGCGGTGCTCGCCGCCGGCCGCTCGATGAACCTCAGCCCGGCCCAACTCCGTTCGGTGGCAGCCGCGTTCGACGCCCACGGGATCCGCGCCGGCTGGGAGTCCAGGCTCGGGACGGACAGCCGCCCGCTGGTGCGCGCCATCCCCACCTCGATGGCCGCCCCGGCCGTCGCAGGCGGCCGCTGGGTGATGGGCAACTCGACCGGCACCGGCGACCCCGCCCTGTACACCGGCTCCACCACCGCCCCCGGCACGCCCACCCGGCTGAGCCCGGAGGACGGCCGCCGGCACAGCTGGGCCGCCACCGACGGACAGTCCGCCGCCTGGCTGGCCGTCGGCCCCGACGCCGAGGGCAGGTTCGGCATGGAGGTGCTGACCCGCTCGCTGGCCGGCGGCCCGGTCCGCAGCCTGTTCGCCTCCCGGACCGAGCAGCTCGCCGAGGTCCGGATCTCCGGCGGTGACATCGCCTTCCTGGTGGAGGACTGGGAGAGCGGCCGGACCACGGTGCGTCTCTCCCGCGACGGCGCCCCGCCGGTGGAACTCCCGCTGCCCGACGGCCACCGCCCGTCCGGCCTCACGCTCAGGGACGGCGTGCTCGGCTGGAGCGAGCAGTGGACCGCCGGGGAGCGGGAGATGTCCGCGGCCACCGTCCGCTCGCTCACCACCGGCCGGGTGACCGCGCGCTACGAGTCGGCCGGCACCGTCAGCTCCACCGTGCTCGCGGGCGGACGGCTGCTCTGGGTGGAGACCCCGGCCGGCCCGGCCGCGCGCAGCGCGATCCGCTCCGGCGCCCTGGACGGCTCGGGCGTGGTCGACGTGCTTCCCGCCGACTCCCCGTACGCCCAGGTGACCGCCGCCATCACCGCCTCCGACCAGGCCGTCACCTTCCAGGCCGTCATCTCCCGGGACGAGGGCGGCAAGCCCGCCGGCGGCTGGACCAACGCCGCGCTGCCCAAGCTCTGGCAGCTGCCGCTCACCGGTGGCACGCCCGTACGGGTCTCCTGCAACCGGGGCGGCCAGTACGAGGCGGCCGCCGACCGGGGCACCCGGGTGCTCTGGCTGGACGCCACCACCGGCCGCACCGACCTGGTGGTCCGCGACCACCCGGCCGGGCGCTGCTGACCGGGTCCTGCTGATCAGGCCGCCGCTGCGGCGTTCGCCCCGGTGCCGGCGGGTACCGGGGCGATGGTCTCCTCGTCCGTGGCGGGGCCGCACCGTGAGGCATCAGGCGAGGGCCGCCGCCAGCAGAGCGGCGGTCCTGGCGACCAGCGGTTCGTCGGCCGGCGCGCCGGCGTCCCGCCGGGTGGACAGGACGGCCAGGACGACGGGCGTCCCGTCCGGGGTCCAGGCGATGCCGACGTCGTTGGTGGTGCCGTAGCCGCCGGTGCCGGTCTTGTCCGCGAGGGTCCAGTCCCCGGGGAGTCCGGCGCGGAGGCGGGCGGCGCCGGTGGTGTTGGCGAGCAGCCACCCGGTCAGCCGCCGCCGGTCCTGCGGGGCGAGCGCGTCCCCGAGCACCAGCCTCAGGTGGCTCCGCCCGATGGCGGCCGGGCTGGTGGTGTCCGTCACACGCCCCGGTTCGGCGGAGTTCAGGTCGGGCTCCCACCGGTCGAGCCGTGTCACGTCGTCGCCGATGGACCGGCAGAAGCGGGTGATCGCCGTGGGGCCGCCGAGCTCACGGAGCAGGAGGTTGTCGGCGGCGTTGTCGCTGTAGCCGATGGCGGCGGCGCACAGCTCGGCGACGGTCATGCCGTTCGCGAGGTGTCCGGGCGTGCCCGTGACCGGGGCGTAGCCCGCGTCCGTGACGTCCTTGCCGGTGTAGCGGATCCGCCTGGCGAGGAACCCGCCGTCCCGGTCGAGGTCCCTCAGGACGGCGGCGGCGGTGATCGTCTTGTGCACCGAGCAGATCGGGAAGAGCTCGTCGGCGCGGTACACCACGCTCCTGCCCGTGACCGTGTTCCGCGCGAACACCCCCAGCCGGGCGCCGTGCTCCCGCTCAAGGCCGGCCAGCGCCCGGGTGACCGTGTCCCCACCCGGTGACGCGCCGCCCGCCGGGTGGGCCGGCCCACCCGTGGACACGGCGCCGGCCAGTGCCGTCCCGGCGCCGAAGGCCAGCACCGCACGGCGGCCCGGGCGTCCTGCGAAGATCCCCACGATCGTGTCCTCCTTTGTCCGGCGACCATCCTCCGGAGATCAGGACACCTCGACGGCCCGACCGGTTCGCCCGCTTTCCCCCGTTTCTGCCGCTCGTGCGCCACCGCCGGTGCAGCCGGTCCGGGCCCACGGGCCGCACGACCGGGCCGGGCCCGGCCGGGGGCGGGACGGCTCAGGCGGGGCGCCGGGCTCCGGCCAGGGAACGGATCTGCACGTGGACGGCCGCCGGCTCGGTGCCGGTCACGGCCGCGACCTCGCTCTGCGGCAGGCCGAGGACCAGGTGGAGCAGCAGGACGTCCTGCTGGGGGTCGGTGAGGTGGGCGACGGGGTGGAGCGGGCGGGGGCCGGCCAGGGTGCGGACGTGGCGGCGTACGGCCTGCCAGGCGCAGGCGGCCGGGCTGGCGGCGGCGAGGACGTCGGGCCAGCGTCCGGCGAGTTCGTCGAAGGCGTCGTGCACGGCGCGGCCGGCGTCGGCGGGGGTGAGGAGGAGGGCGGCGTAGCGCAGGTAGTTGTGGAGGTGGAGGTCGTGGAGCGCCCACAGGCCGAGGTGGGGTCCGGGGTGGGCGGTGGTCCGGGTTCGGGGTGATGCGGGCATGGGTGTTCCCGAGGTAGCCGGGTGGGCGGATGGGTGGTCCGCGGGCGGGGCCGTGGTGGGGCCCTGCCCGCGGAGCCTGGTCACACGAGCGCCGGGGTTTCTCCGGTGCCGTCGCGGCCCGCCGGGGCCGGGTGGTGCGCGTCGTCGGCCTTGTCGGCGGCGAGGCTGTTCTTGAGCGTCACCCACAGCTTGAACAGGGTCTCTGTCGGGATGCCGCCGGTGGAGGTTTTGATCGCGCGGGCGAACTCGCGCTGGTAGGTCCTGGCGGTCATCGGCACCGGGGTGCGGGCGTTGTTCGTCCGTTCCCAGGCCGCCGCCCACAGGACGCGGCGGTTCTCCTTGACGCCGCAGACCTCCATGTAGGTGGTGAAGACGGTCTTGTGGAGGGGGGCTTCGCCCTTGAGGACCAGGGCCAGGGTGCTGGAGGGCAGGCGGCCTCCCAGTTTCCGGGCCCGGCGGTCCAGTTCTTCCAGAGAGGGCCAGTCGGCCTTGCGGCGCATCTCGTGCATGGCCCGGCGCAGGTCGGCGAAGGAGTCGGCGTGTTCCGGGTTGAGCCGCTTGGGTACGCGCCGGCGCCGGGTTCCGGAGGAACGGGGTACGTGGGCCCAGTAGTTGGCGTGGGTCCATTTCTTGCGGGCCGTCTTGAGGTCCGCCCCGCATTCGCGGGCGATGGCCTCGACGACCTCCCAGCTCGGCAGGGACCGGCCGTTGGTGGCCCTCTGCAGGGTGGTCGAGTGGTAGTTCGTCCGATCGGCGAGCTGGCGGTAGGTCAGCTTGGCCTCGTCGCGCTGCTCGCGCAGCCACGCGGCCAGTCTGCCCAGTGCCGGTTCGGTCGCCGTGATCGGGTTCTCTCGGCGTCCCATCGCGGGCGGGCACCCTCCGCTAGATCCGCTCCCGCCGCAGCCTCAGCCCCACGAGCCAGCCGCCGCCGGCCAGTTCCAGCGCCGCTCCGGCCGACATGCCCGCCGCGACCAGGACGGCGGCGACGGCGATCACGATGACGATCACGATCGCCTCCGCCCGTCCGGGCAGCCAGGACGGGCGCGGGCGCGGCGGCGTGATGCCTCCGGCGGCGCAGTGGGCGGGGACGGGGGCGGCTTTCTTGCGCTTCCTCGTCATCGACGAGACCCTCCTATAGCACTGATCACTCCAACAGGACGGCACTTCGGTGGTTGGCGTCACGCGAAGCATCCGTTCGGGTAACACTCTGTCAGGCATACAGGCGATTCCCAATCGATTCGGTGAACACCACGCGGATTGATGCGCCACCGTCCAGGCCCGAGCCCGCGTTTTCGACCTGCCCTTACCGCATACCGGCAGGTCAGAAAGGTGAAACTGGAAATTGATGCGCGTTCGCGCAGCATCCCCTTGTCGCCCTCACCGCTGGGTGTGACGATTGCAGCAGCGTCATCCAGACCTACGGGTCGGGAACCCGGGGGCGCTGATTACTCCAACAATTTCGGGAACACCCGGAGCGGGCCGTGTTGGCGCATGGGCCCGCCCGGACAGCAGAGACCGCCCGGCCGCAACGGCCCGAGCGGTCTCTCTGCGTTTCCCGGCCTCACCCACCGCTACGGCGTCCCCGGGGGCCGGCGGGCGAGGTCGATGAACAGGGCGGAGGACCAGCCGAAGCCGGAGGTCGCCCGGGTGGCGCGGGCGCCGGTCAGGGGGTTCCAGTACTCGTAGAGGCCGCCGGCGTCGCGGACCATGGCCAGGGTGCGGTGCTGGAGTTCGTCGGCGGTGGCGGCGAAGCCGGAGCGGCGCAGGCCCTCGATGAGCAGGTAGTTGATGTTGAGCCAGACGGGGCCGCGCCACATCGCCTCGGGGTCGAAGGCGGGATCGTCGAACGCGACGGTCGGGACGGGGTGTTCGCCCCAGTACGCGGTGGAGCGCAGGGTCCTCTCCAGGCGGGCGGCGATCTCGGGGGGTAGGCGTCCGGTGAACAGCGGCATCAGGTCCAGTGCGGTCCGTACGGGCACGTTCTCGCCGTCCGCCACGGTGCGAAAGCGGGTGCCGTCCCAGCGGTTGGCGACCAGCAGGCGGGTGTGGGCGGCGGCGCGCGAGCGCCAGCGGGCGGCGTCCCCCGGCAGGTCCAGGGCGTCGGCGATGTCGGCCAGGCGGTCGGCCTGGTGGATCAGGTAGGAGCTGAGGTCGGGGGGCTCGGCCCGGGGGCCGTAGTCCCAGACGGGGCTGTCGTCGAGGCCGGAGGAGTAGGGGTGCAGGTAGGCGGGCAGGCCGTCGCCGTCCGGGTCGGAGGCGGCGAACCACCAGGCGTGCGCGCGGACGAGCCGGGGGTAGACCGAGGCGAGGAACGGGAGGTCCGGGTCGGCCTGGTGGACCTTCCACACGGCCCACGCGGCCAGCGGCGGTTTGGTGACCGGCACCGGTCCCGGGCTGGGTGCGGTGCCGTTCGCCCGGCCGACGTGTTCGCTCAGGCGGACGTGGTCCGCGCGGGGCAGGTCCGTCGTCTCGGCGAGCACGCCGTGGTCGTGGACGACGTCGGGCAGCCGGCCGTCGGGCAGCTGGTGGTCCAGGAGCAGGAGGATCTGGTCACGGGCGAGCGCCGGTGAGGCGTGGCGCAGTGCCACGGCGTGGAAGAGGGCGTCCCAGTTCCAGACGCCCGCGTAGCCGTACTTGGAGGGGACGAGTCCTTCGCGGCCGGCGATCGGCAGCAGGTTGACGGCCAGGGTCCACCAGGCCATCCGGGCGCGCTCCGCCAGGTCCGCCCGTACGGGTGGCATGCGGGCGAACCAGTCGTTCCAGCGGGCTTCGGCGGCGGCGCGCACGGCCGGTTCCGGCCAGTGGCCCGGCGGGCCGGCCAGGACGTGGCAGCCGGTGAGCGCGAGGGTGTGCTCCGTTGCGTCGGGCAGCCGCCAGGAGGCCCGGGCGTGCCGTCCGGCGATCACCAGGGTCGAGGGGTCGGCGAACAGCAGCGACACCCCGCCGGCGAACGCCACCTCGGAGGGTGTCGCCGAGACGACGGGCAGCGGGCGTCCGCCGGGGTCGCGTACGACCAGGGCGGTCAGTTCCGTGGTCTCGGCGAGCGGGGTCTCGTAGGCGGCCCGGGCGACCCGGAGCCCGTCCGGGCCGGCCGTGACCAGCAGCCGTGAGCCGCGTTCGGTGAACGGCCGCTCCACGAGGTCCAGTGTGAGCATCAGCGTCCTCCCAGGCCCGACGAGGCCATGCTGTTGAGGATCTTGCGCTGCCCGACGAGGAAGGCGATGAGCATCGGTACCACGGTCATCGCCGACAGGGCGGCGGTCAGCCCGTAGTCGACGCCGCCCCGTTGGGAGTGGAAGGCGTCGAGCAGCAGGGGGATGGTGAACAGGTCCGGGGTGTTGAGGAACACCAGCGGGAAGAAGTAGCTGTTCCAGCTGGCGAGGAAGACGATGATGCCGAGCGTCCACAGGCCCGGCCGGATGTTGGGCAGGATGATCCGCCAGAAGATGGTCCAGCGGCCCGCCCCGTCGATCCGTGCCGCGTCCTCCAGCTCGACCGGGACGGCCCGGATGAACTGGCGCAGCAGGAACACCGCGAAGGGGTTGGCGACGGCGGGCAGGATCAGCGCCAGGTGCGAGTCGATGAGGTGGAGCCTGGCCAGCATGAGGTAGAGCGGCACGATCGTGACCTGGGCCGGGACCATCTGGGTGGCCAGGAAGAGGCCGAACAGCGGCCCGGAGCCGCGGAACGGTATCCGGGCGAAGGCGTAGGCCGCCATGGCGCTGGTGAACAGGGTGGCCGCGACGGTGACGGCCGCGATGTACATGCTGTTCCAGTAGGCCCGCCCGAGCGGTACCTCGTCGAGGACGTCCGGGTAGTTCCGCGGGCGCCACGGCCCGGGCAGCCAGGCCAGCGGCTCGTTGATCATCTGGGTGGCGCCCTTGAAGGAGGTCAGCAGCATCCAGATGAACGGGAACAGCATGACCAGGCCGCCGAGGGCGAGGCCGGCGTGCAGCAGGGTCTGTCTCCGGTTGGTCATGCCGGCCTCACGACTCGTAGTGGACGAAGCGCTTCTGCGCCTTGAACTGGACCGCGGTGACGACGAGCGTCAGCAGCAGCAGGAGCAGCGCGGCGGCGCTCGACAGGCCGAAGTGGAACTCGCGGAAGCCCTGTTGGTAGACCTTGTAGACGATGGTCTGGGCGCCTTCGTTGTGGTCGGGGTTGACGAGGACGTAGACCAGGTCGAACGCCTGGAACGAGCTGATCACCGACACCACCACGGTGAAGAAGACGGTGGGTGAGAGCATCGGCAGGGTGACCGAGCGCAGCATCTGCCAGGGTCCCGCGCCGTCGATCCGCGCGGCCTCGGTCAGGCTCGGCGGGATCGTGGCCAGCCCGGCCAGGAAGATGACGACGTTGAGCCCGAGCGACGACCAGATCGTCACGACCGCGATGGCGGGGACGACCCAGGTCGGGTCGGCCAGCCAGTCCGGCGGGGTGATCCCGAACAGGTCCCGCACCGTGCCGTTCAGGATGCCGTCGGTGCCGCCGCCGAGGATCATCTGCCAGATCACCGACACGGCGACCGAGCTGGTCACGACCGGCAGGAAGTAGATCACCCGGTAGGCGGTGCGGCCGCGCACGCCGTGCAGGGCCAGTGCCAGCAGCAGGGCCAGGACGAGCCCGCCCGGGACGGTGATCAGGCCGATCTTGACGGTGTTCCACACCGCGCGGCCGAAGTACGGGTCGGTCAGCTGGGTCCGGAAGTTGTCCAGCCCGACCCAGGTCGCGTCGCCGATGCCGTCCCATTCCATGAAGGACAGGACGACCGCGTAGCCGAGGGGGCCGACGAGGAACACCAGCAGGGCGAGCAGCTGGGGGGCGAGGAAGAGCACGGCCCACCGGCGGTCCCGCCGCCGCCAGAGCGGCTCGCGGGCGGGGCGGACGGGGCGGACGGGGCGGGCCCGCCGGGGGGCCGTGGTCCGGGTGGCGGCGCTCAACCCTTTGGGCCCTTCATGCCGTCGACCAGGCTCTGGAGCTGGGTCATCCCCTCGTCGAACCCGACCTTGCCCTCCCAGATCTTCAGGAGGTGGTCGTTGATCGCCTTGGTCAGGCCGGGGACGGCGACCTCGTCGGGGTAGTTGGCGAAGCCCTTGTCGCGCACGTCGAGGAAGGTCTGGGCGTGCGCGGGGTAGTTGCCCTCCGTCACCAGGCTCTCGGCGCCCTTGACCGACGGTACGGCGCTGCCGCCCTTGAGCCGCAGCTGCTGGCCCTCCTTGCTGACGAACTCGCTCAGGAAGGTGAAGGCCTCCTTCATGTGCCTGGTGTCCTTGTTGATGGTCAGGTAGGACGCCGCGACCGCGCCCTGGATCGGCTGTCCGGACTCCGAGGGGAACGGCACGACGTCGTAGTTCTGGCGGTCGCCGCCCTTGTCGATGCCCTCGACGACCCAGCGGCCTCCGGCGTAGAAGCCGGCCTTGTGCTTGACGAACTGGGTGGCCGCGCTGTTGCCCTCGGGCAGCAGGTCGGCGGAGGCGAAGGTCTTGTCCTGGAAGCCGTCGGCGAGGGTCCTGAACGCCTGGCGGGCCTTCGGGTCGGACGGCGCGACGAACCTGCCGTTCTCCCAGACCTTGCCCCCGAAGCCGTTGACGAGGCTGTAGTTGGCGCCGTACCAGTTCCAGAATATGGAGCCGTACTTGCCCGCGGCCTTGAGTCTGGCGTTCATCTCCAGGTAGGTGGCCATGGTCCAGCGGCCGGACTCGTTCAGCGCGGCGGGGTCCTCGGTGATCCCGGCGGCGGCCAGGGCCTTCTTGTCGAACCAGAGGACCTCGGGGTTGGTGTCGTTGGGGACGCCGAAGGTGACGCCGTCCTTCTTCGCGCCGCCGTAGAGGCCTTCGAAGAAGTCCGAGGGCCTGCTCTTGCTCAGGGGCCCGGCGAGCTGCTCGTCGAGCGGGGCGAGCACGCCGTCGGCGACGAGTTTGCCGATGTAGTCGTCGCCGGCGTAGAAGACGTCGGGGGCGGTCCTGGAGGTGAGCTGGGTGAGCAGTTTGGGGTGGTAGTCCTCGTAGGAGGCGACCGGTTCGAGCTTCAGTGTGATGTTCGGGTGCCGCTTGGTGAACTCGTCGGTGAAGGCCTTGAAGACCGCCATGTCCTCGGCCGAGCCCCAGGTCGACCAGCGCAGGGTGACCTTGCCGTCCCTGGAGTCGCCGGCGGGGCCCGCGCCGCCGGTCCCGCTGCACGCGGACACGGACACCGACAGGGCGACGGCCGCGGCGGCGGCGGCCAGGGCTGTTCTTCTCTGGAAAGCGGGCATCGGGTGCCTCCTGGGGGCTCTCGTGGGAGGAGCGGGGTGGGGAGGAGCTGGTGGGGCGGGGTCAGGCGAGGCCGCCGCCGTCGACGACGAGGGCGGAGCCGGTGATGTAGCTGCTCGCGTCGCCGGCGAGGAACAGCACGGCGTTCGCGATCTCCTCCGGCGAGCCCGCGCGGCCCATCGGCCGGTCGGCGGCGTCCTTCTCGAAGGCGGACCACTGTGCCCGCAGCTGGCGCGCCTCGTCGCGGAGCATCGGCGTCATGGTGTCGCCGGGGTTGACCGAGTTGACCCGGATGCCCGCGGCCGCGTGGTCGATGGCCAGGGCGCGCGTCATGTTGACGACCGCGGCCTTGGAGGCGCAGTAGGACAGCGCGTTGCCGCCGCCCTTCAGGCCCCACCCGGAACCGGTGTTGACGATGGAGCCGCCCTCCGTCATCGCCGGGACCGCGAAGCGGCACATCAGGTAGACCGACCTCACGTTGACGGCCATCACCCGGTCCCAGTCGGCGGCGGAGATCTCCAGCGCGGTCTGGCGGCGGATGATCCCGGCGTTGTTGAACAGGACGTGCAGGCCGCCGAACCTCTCGACGGCGGTGTTCACGACCTGCTCGCAGTCCGCCTCGGACGAGACGTCGGCCCGCACCGGCACGGCCCGGCCGCCGCCGGCCTCGATCTCGCGGACGACGCCGGAGGCGTCCGCCACGTCGGCGACGACCACGGCCGCGCCCTCGGCGGCGAACAGCCGCGCGGTGGCCCGGCCGATGCCCGAGGCGCCGCCGGTGACGATGGCGACCTTGTTCCGCAACGTGTTCATAGGTCCTCACTCGCTGACTGGATGCGGTACATCACTGACTCGCGGTACCCGGTGACGACCCGGGCGTGCCCGCCGAACGCGGCGTCGGCCGCGGCGTCCCCGCTGTCCACGAGCAGCGGACGGCCGCCGAGCGCGGCGAGTTTCTGCTGGGTGGCGAGCAGCACGATCCCGGCGAGCCGGTCGAGCACGCGCGGGCTGAACTGCTGGTTGCCGCGGCCGATCACGAAGCCCTGCCCTCCGATGACGGACAACACGCCATGTGTGACCTGTGACATGGCAAGGGTGTGAAGGGTCTGCTCGGTGACGTCCGAGGCGAGCAGGACGCCGTCCCGGACCACGTCCACGCCCAGCGGCGTCAGCTCCAGGCCGAGCTCGCGCCCCACCGCGAGCGTCGTCGCGCCGGGCCCCAGCGCATAGGCCGCACCGGGTGCCATGGACGCCACCACCTGGCGCGCGATCGACTCCGCCGACCCCGGCGGCGCCGCCGACGACCCGCTCTTGCGCCCGCTGAGCCGCGCCCTGGCCGCGGGCACCCGCAGGGTCCCGTACAGCCGCACCCCGACCCGCCCCGACCGGTACGCGTCCTCGTCCAGGTCGACGACCTCCGCGGCGAGCGTCGTCCCGTCGAAGGCGGCGGCCGTGGTGGCGGCCGCGGACGGGCTGACCGCGAAGCACCCGGAGTAGACCTTCACCCCGGCCGGCACGCCGAGCACCGGCCCCCGCGGCCGGGCGTCCAGCACGTCCCGCGCCGTCCCGTCCCCTCCCGCGAACAGCAGCAGGTCCGCCCCGGCGAGCGCCGCCACCGCCGCCCGGGTGTCCGCCGGCCCGTCGGCAGCCGCCCCGGGCCGGGGGCGGTGGGCGATCTCGTACGGGACGCCGGCGGCGACGGCGCTGTCCTCGCCCATGGCGCCCGCGACGGTGCGCACCCGGATGTCCGGGCGGCGGCGGTGGAGCGCCGTCAGCGCGGCGGCCGCGCGGGTGGCCGCGCGGGGAACCGCGCCCAGGGCGAGCGCCCTGGCCTGGATGTCCGGGCCGTCGCTGCCCTTGAGGGCGACGGGACCGCCGAGGCCCGCCACGGGGTTCACGACCAGGCCGACGATCACCGGCGGTGCTTCCGGCAGTAGGCGCGCCAGGTCGGCGACCACTGCGCCGGGTCGTCCAGGGACGCCGGGTCGATCCGGTGGACGCTCTGGTTGTAGGGCGCGTTCCTGACGAACTCCGGGTTCTCGCGGGCTTCGGAGGCCACCTGGGCGAGGATCGCGGCGTACTCGTCCAGGTCCTCGCGGGAGTAGGACTCCGTCGGTTCGAGGGTGAAGGGCTCGGCGACCACGTAGGGGTGGTGGCTGGTCCAGTAGTGCACCCCGAAGTCGGCGGCGCGCACCCCGATCTCCTCCGAGTGGACGCCGGTCTCCTCGGAGAGCTCCTGCCAGGAGTAGCGGACCTGTTCCACCCGCCGCCGGTCCGCCCACGGGACGGACGCGCCGGGGATCCGCAGGATCTTGTGCATCAGGTAGTTGTTGTTGAGGACCGCCGTCTCCGCGACCTCCTTCAGGCCCTCCGCGCCGAGCGCCATCACCCAGGCGTAGGCGCGGACGACGTTGGGCGTGACCCCGAGGAACGGGCGGATCTTCCCGACCGAACGGGCCGGGGAGTTCAGCGTGTACGAGTCGCCGTCGCGGTCGACGACCGGGCCGGGCAGGAACGGGACCAGCGCCTCGGAGACGCCGCACGCGCCCGCCGCCGGGCCGCCGCAGGCGTGCGGCGTCGAGAAGGTCTTGTGCAGGTTGAAGTGGCACAGGTCGAACCCGGCGTCACGGGCGCGGGTGACACCGAGGATGCCGTTGGCGTTGGCCTGGTCGTAGCAGGCCAGCGCGCCCGCTTCGTGGACCAGTTCGACGAACTCGCGGATCCTCGGGTTGAAGATCCCGGTGTCCTCCGGATTGGTGATCATCAGTGCGGCGGTGCGCGGGCCGACGGCCGCGCGCAGCGCCTCGATGTCGGGGCAGCCGTCGGCGTCCGGCATCAGGGTGATGACCTCGTACCCGGCGGTCTTCGCGCACGCCGCGTTCGAGGGGTGCGAGAACATCGTGGTGATGACCTGGTCGCGCCGGCCGCCCTCGCCCCGGGAGGCGTGGTAGGCGCGGATCATGGCGATGTTGGCGTAGATCGCCGCCGAGCCCGCGCCGGGCTGCAGTGAGACCCGCGCCATGCCGGAGAGCTCGTTGAGGATCTGCTCCAGCCGCCAGTAGATCTCCAGCACGCCCTGCACGGAGTCCTCGGGCTGCAGCGGGTGCAGCTCGGCGATCTTCGGGTCGCGCACGAAGGTGTCGTTGACCTTCGGGCTGTACTTCATCGTGCAGGTGCCCTGGCCGACGTCGATGTTCAGGTCGGCGCCGAGGGTCTCCTGCGACAGCCTCAGGTAGTGCCGCACCACCTGGTTCTGCGACAGTTCGGGCAGCGCGGGCGGGGTGCGGCGGCCGACGCCCTCGGGCAGCTCGACCGGCGGCGCGTCCGGGGCCGGGACGCCCACGCCGCGCCGCCCGGGCCGGGAGAGCTCGAAGATGATCTCTTCGTCCCAGCGGGCCTGGTGGAAGCGGCGCAGGACGGGCTTGGGTGCGACCGGCAGCGTCGCGAACGGTTCTCCCTGCGAGCTCACTTGGTGCCTCCGAGGGCTGAGAGGGCGTCCTTGACGGCCGCCGCGAGGGTGTCGATGTCGGCGATCGAGTGCCGCTCGGTGACGCAGACCAGGACCTCCCGGGGGCCCAGCCGCACCCCGCCGAAGATGTCCGCGCGCCGCAGGGCCGCGAGCAGCCCGTCGGCGTCCGGCACCTCGATGGCGAACTCGCGGAAGTGGAAGGCGTCCTGGTGGCGGACCCGGGCGCCGGCGGAGGCGAGGGCCCGCATGGCGTACCTGGTCCGGGCGAGGATCGTCTCGCCGATCTCGCGCATCCCCCGCGGGCCCATGAGCGCGAGGTAGACGCCCGCGGTGATGCCCCACAGGGCGGCCGCGGTGCCGACCCACTCCTTGCCCTCCTCGCGCAGCGCGAAGGACGTCCGGTCGTAGAAGACGTCGCCGAAGCCGTACTCGCCCGCGACCGCGGTCGGGGCGATGCCGAACAGGCGGGAGGGGAACTCCGCGACGAGGCGCTCCTCGTCGTGGCTGGCGATGAAGCCCGCCTGGCCGCCGCCGTACTGCTGGTGCATGCCGAGCGACTGGATGTCCCCGCACACGAGGTCGGCCCCGAAGGACGCCGGCGGCGCGAGCACGCCGAGCGAGATCGGGTCCGTCCCCACCACCAGGAGCGCGCCGGCGCCGTGCGCCAGGTCGGCCAGCTCGCGTCCGCGGGTCTCGATGACGCCGTAGACGTTGGGCGTCTCCAGGTAGAGGGCGGCGAAGGTGTCGTCCGGGCGGACCTCGCCCGTCTCCCCCGAGGCGGCCACCGGGGCGAGCACCGTCTCGATGTCCGGGGCGAGGTAGTCGCGGATCTTGGCGAGCTTGTCGGGGGCGACCGCGCCGCTGACGAGCACCCGGTGGCGGCCGGTGCGGCGCGCGGCCATCCGCAGGGCCGTCCCCGCCGCCTGGAAGCCGTCGTAGGTGGGCACGTTGACGACGTCCATCTCCAGCAGCTCGCCCATCATCGAGACGTACTCGAAGAGGGCCTGGAACCGGCCGTGGTCCTCGTAGGGCTCGCCCGCGTAGGCGGTCAGGAACTCGCCGCGCCCGTTCACCTCGTCGCAGACCGCCGGAACGTGGTGCGGGTAGCAGCCGTGCCCGAGGAAGCTCAGCACCTGCGTCGTGTCGGTGTTGCGGGCCAGCAGGCCGCGCATGTGCCGTACCAGGCCCTGCTCGTCGGTGAAGGGGGCGGGCAGGTCGAGGGGACGGGCCGGCCGCAGGTCGGCGGGGATGTCGCCGTAGAACTCGGCGACGTCCGGGGCACCGATCTCGGCGAGCATCGCCGCCCGGGTCTCGGCCCCCGCGTTGGGGATGTAGGGATGGGTCACGGGTGCTCCTCAGTGCTTCAGGACCACGGCGTCGCGTGGCGCGATGACCACGCGGCCGGTCAGGAGACGGCCGGTCAGCAGGTCGGTCCCGGGGGCGGGCAGGGGGACGGTGGCCGGTTGGGCCCCGTGGTTGAGCAGGAACAGGAAGTCGCCGCGGCGGCAGGCCTCGACGCCCTCCGGCAGGTCCGTCCCGGTGACGCCGGCGGCGGCGAGGACCTCGTCCAGGACCGGCGTCAGGTCGTCGGGCAGGCAGCCGAGGTAGGTGGCGGTGCCGCGCCGGGTGACGGCCGCGCGCCCGTCCAGCGGGCCGCCGCGGTAGCGGGCCACGACCTGCGCGTCGTCGACGTCCAGCCACTCGCTCCAGGTCCGGGCCGTCAGCCGGGTGCCGTCCCGCATGACGACGTCCTGGGTCCGGCCGTCGGGGATCGGCCAGAACTCCTCGGCGCGCACGCCGAGCAGTTCCCGCAGCGGCCCGGGCGCCCCGCCCTCGTGGACCTGGTCGGCGGCGTCCACGACCCCGCTGAACGGGCCGACGACGAGCCGGCCCGGGAAGGAGGCGAGGTTGGCGGCCTGCTCCGCCGTGCACAGGTAGAGGTTCGCGACGATGACGACCTTGTAGGAGGAGAGGTCGCGGCCGGGCGGCGCCAGGTCGACGGCGATGCCGCGGGCGTGGAGCGGGGCGTACCAGGAGAGCAGGAGTGCGTGCAGCCTGAGCCGGTCGGACGGCAGGGACTCGGGCGCCTCCAGCCCCCACCAGCTCTCCCAGTCCAGTACGAGGGCGACGTCGGCCGCTGTCGTGGCCCCGGCGACCTCGGCCAGCCGTCGCACGTCCGCGCCCAGCGCGAGCGTCTCCCGCCACTGGCGCGAGTCCGTCCCCGCGTGCGGAAGCATCGCCGAGTGGAACTTCTCCGGGCCGTACCTGGCCTGGCGCCACTGGAAGAACATCACGCCGTCCGAGCCGTGGGCCAGCGCCTGCAGGCTGTGCAGGCGCATGACGCCCGGCTCCTTCGGGACGTTCACCCGGCGCCAGCTCACCGCGCCCGGCGCCGATTCCAGGAGCAGCCACGGCTGCCGCTTCAGGGACCGCATCAGGTCGTAGCTGAGCGCGGCCTTCACGTGGGCCCTGGGGTCGGCGGGGTCGGGGTAGGCGTCGTCGCTGACGAGGTCCTCGGCGGCGGCCCATTTCCAGTAGTCGAGGTGGTGCAGGATGCTCATGAAGTTCGTGGTCACCGGGATGTCCGGGGTGACCTCCTTGAGCACTTCGCGCTCGGCCCCGAAGCAGGCGAGCAGCGCGTCGCTGGAGAACCGGCGCCAGTCCAGGAGCTGGGCGGGGTTGACCGGGCCGGGGGCCTTCCGGGGCGGGTTGACCTGCGTCCAGCCGGTGTAGTGCTGGCCCCAGCAGGACGTTCCCCAGGCGGAGTTGAGGCCTTCCAGGGTCCCGTAGCGGGCCTGGAGCCAGCGGCGGAAGTGCCGGGCCGACTCCTCGCAGAAGCACTCGACCGTATGGTCGGCGTACTCGTTGCCGATGTGCCACATGGCCAGCGCGGGGTGGTCCCGGTAGCGCTCGGCCATGGCGCGCGCCAGCCGGACGGTGCCGTCCCGGAACACCGGGGAGGAGGGGCAGTAGCCCTGGCGCGAGCCGAACTCCAGGACGGTCCCGCCCGCGTCGACGGGCCGCACCTCCGGGTGGCGCCGTACGAGCCAGGGCGGCGGTGTCGCCGTCGCCGTCGCGAGGTCCGCGGCGATCCCGTGCGCGTGGAGCAGGTCCAGGACCCGGTCCAGCCAGCCGAAGTCGTGGACGCCGGGCGCGGATTCGAGCCGGGACCAGGAGAAGACCGCGACGGTCGCGATGTTCACACCCGCCTCGGCCATCAGCCGCATGTCCTGTTCCCACACCTCCTCGGGCCACTGCTCGGGGTTGTAGTCGCCCCCGAACAGCAGCCCCGGCACCCGTGTCAGGCCCATGGTCCGTCTCCCGTCCACCCCACCCGCATTTTGTATTCAGAATGCATAGTGCAGTACTCTGCACCCGGTCAAGGGCCAGGCCGGAACCGGAGATTGGGGACCCGATGGCGATCAAGCGCCGACCGCTGCGCGAGCAGATCCGCGACGAGCTGATGGAGCGGCTCACCCGCGGCGAGTTCGCCCCGGGCACCGACGTCAACGAGGCCGTCCTGGCGGCCGAACTGGGCGTCAGCCGCACCCCGCTGCGCGAGGCGCTGATCACGCTGGCGGGCGAAGGGGTGCTGGAGAGCAGCCAGGGCCGCGGCTTCCGCTTCGCGCCCGTCAGCCGCAAGGAGTTCCGCGAACTGGTCGCGATCGTCGCCGCGCTGGAGTCCCTCGCGCTGGAGTCGTCCGACCCGACGCACCTGCGGAAGATCGCCCCGGAACTGCTGGGAATGGCCCAGGAGTTCCCCGACCCGGTGGCCGACCACGCCACGGTCGACCGGCGCGACGACGAATGGCACGGCCTGCTGCTCAGCGGCTGCCCCAACCAGCGCCTGCTGGACCTGCTCGCCGGCGTCAAGGCCGGGATGCGGCGCTACGAGAACCTCGTCGTCGCCGAGGACGAGCCGGTGGCCCGCGAATCCGAGGAGCACTGCGAGATCGCCCGCCGGCTCCTCGAGGACGACCTCCCCGGCGCCGTCCGGGCACTCAGGGCCAACTGGGTGGGCGGCATGGAGCGCATGCTCGCCCACATCCCGTGAGGGCGGGCCCGACGGCTCGGGGACCGCGCAGCCGGTGGTGCCGGTCGGAGCCGTCCGGCAGTGGGTGATCGAGCTCTCGGGCAGCCTCTCCCGCGTCCGGATCGACCGCCGCAACCTCGACCGGGCCGGCCGGGATCGGTTCAACCAGGCGCTGAAGTCCGCGCACGCCGACGGCAGCTACCGGAGACTCGCCGCGATCCACGCCGACATGAGGCTGCCTACCCTGGTCCTTGAGGACGTGGCACACGACGGCGAGGTGATTCGGATCGCCGCCCGGACCCGGGATGTGCCGGTGCCCTGTCCGGTGTGCGGGGTGTCGACAGGGAAAGTGCACCGATATCACAGCCGGACGGTGGCGGATGTGCCGGCGGACGGCCGCCAGGTCGTGGTCCGCGTCCGTCTCCGACGCCCGGCCTGCCCGATCACGTTCGCTCAACGCTTCGGGCTTGACACGTGGGCCCGTACACCGTTGGAAATTGGTCAGACGGCGCGCTGGCGCGTGTCCGCTCAGGCATGACTTGTAGAGTGCGAACCTCCTTGTACACCACGCACCTTGTGGGAGATGACTGTGTTAGCGCTCGTTGCTCGCATCCGATTGACCGGTCACCGGGAGTTTTGCTCTCGGGCTGGTGTGGAGGCACGCCGTGGCGATCAGTGATTCGGTTATCGCGAGCGTCCTTGCCGCCTACCTTGAGCGCTACCCGGACGAGGCCGAGCAGTTGTCCGAACCCCTGCGACTCCTGGGTGAAGGGCGGAACTTCGCGTCGCGACGCAGCTTCCCCATGCATGTGACCGTTGGTGCGTTCCTCGTTCGGGACGACGCCGAGGTCCTGCTCATCGAGCATCTGGCGTACGGCATCACGCTGCAACCCGGTGGCCACCTAGAGCCCACGGACGACGATCTGTGCACTGCTGCACTGCGCGAGTTGACGGAGGAGACCGGGCTGAGCCCCGCCGGTGTGCTCCCAGCGTCGCAGACGCCTGTCTATATCGAGTACGGCCAGGTCCCGGCTCGGCCGGACAAGGACGAGCCCGCCCACCACCATCTGGACATCGGATTCGCATTCAGGACGGCTCACGCGCGTGTGGATGTGGGCCGCCTCCAGGAGTCCGAGGTGACGGGCGCGGCCTGGTACCCGCTCGCTGTCGCCGAGCGGCTCGTTGGGCACCGCGTTGGCCGGGCGGTCAGCGCACCGGCTCGGCTCGGGTGACCACCCCGTCAAGCACTCCGTGGTCGGCCCGCCCAGCTGGCAGGCCGACCACGGGGCCTCACCTGGCCGGGTGTCAGCCGGGCCGGACGAGCCGACGGCGCTCGCTCATTCGAAGGACGGCTTGCGGTCTCGGCTCCGCTTGAGCTCGAAGAAGCCGTCCGTCTCCGCGACGGCGACCAAGCCGTCCCATAGCCGTCCGGCGGCTTCACCGCGGGGAGCCGGCGTGACGACGGGGCCGAACAGGGCCGTGCCGCGGATGCGCAGTACGGGTGTTCCGACGTCGAGGCCGACCTCGTCGAATGCCTCATGGTGCGAGTCCTTGATGAACTGGTCGAACCCCGTGCTGGTGGCAGCCGCTGCAAGTAACTCGGGAAGGCCGACTTCCGCCAGGGCCTCGGTGATGACCGTGGGATCGTCGCGGCGCCTGTGGTTGTGCAGCCGCGTGCCGATGGCCGTGTACAGGGCCCCGAGCACGGCGGGGCTGTCGTGCTCGGCGGCTGCGGCGCAGACCCGCACCGGGCCCCAGGCCTTCGTCATCAGCTCCCGGTAGTCGTCGCTGAGCCCCTTACCCTCGCGCTGGACGAGGTTCAGGTAAGACAGTGACATGATCCGCCAGTCGGCCTGCACCGGCCGGATCTTCTCCACCTCCAGCAGCCAGCGCGAGGTGATCCATGCCCAGGGGCACAGCGGGTCGAACCAGAACGGGACCGTTTCGCGGTCCAGTTGTGTGTCGGTCATCAGATCAGCACCATCTTCTCCCGGAGTGGTTGGGCTGCGTTTCTGGCCCAGGGGCCGTCAGAGGTCGAAGAGCCCGCCTTGGACGGGCACATTGCACTTGGCCGTGCGCCCTGCGATCTTCACCAGAGCCGCGAGGTCGCTGAGGCGCCCGCTCTCGTCCGCGAGGGTGACGAGCCGCAGGAACACCTGCGCGGTGACGTCGACGTCGGCGTATGCCCTGTGTCGGTCCGCCGGCTGCTGGATGGAGAAGTGCGCGAGCAGGGTGTCGAGCTTGTAGTTCACCAGTCCCGGGATGAGCTGCTTGGCCAGCGGGATCGTGTCGAGGAGGTCGACGCGGGCCAGCACCGGGCAGTGCTCGCGCTGGTTGTAGATCACATTGGCCTCGGTGGCGGCGTGCTGGGCCACCAGCAGGTACGGGGTGCCGGCCGTGAACCGCCTGTCCAGCGCCCCCAGCGCTTCGGCGGGTGTGGGAGCCTGCCGCAGTTGCTCGGCCGTCAGCCCGGTCTGGGCGGTATCGGCCGGCGTCACCGGGGCGAACGCGGGCGGCCGGATCAGGGACGCGCTTGTTCCCCTCTGCGCCCATCCGCCGCCCTCGTGGCGCAGAGCGCGAGCGGCGACCTCGATCGGCTGGGCCGGGTGGCCCGTCGGCGTCGTCGTCTCGAAATCGATGACCACGAACGTCATCGCTCGGAAGGCAGGGTCGTCGGTCAGGCTTCCCACGTCTCCACCGTTCTCGCGAGGTCCGCACCGGTGCCGACCGGCGCCCGGCATGCCCACACGAGCATGTCAGAAAACCAGCCGTTCTGATGAACCGTCACTTGCCGATGATCTCGGTGACGGCACGGGTGACGGTCTCCAGGGCCGGCGCGTCCCACAGGCGCTCGCCCGTCCACGCCTCGCTCAGGGACCGGTACAGGTCCGTCATCACCGGCACGAACGCGGGCGGGAGCGGGGCCGGCTGCGGCCACTGGCTCCTGGGTACGCCCTCGGCGATCAGTCTGCTGACCGGGATCTCGTGTCCTGAACCGACGTACCAGTCCCGCAGGACCTGCTTGCCGCAGTGCACGCCGTTGAACATCATGCGGCTCTCGTCCGGAGTGCCGGGGCTGTCGGCGAGCACCAACTCCTGATCGCCCGCCACCAGGTACTCGACCTTGCCGTCGCAGTGGCTCAGCCCGATCTTGGCCGCGTGCCCGGTCAGCACCTCGTTGACCTTGACGGTGGTCTCGCGCATGGCCTCGAACTGCTCGTCGTCCAAGCCGGCGAGACGCTGGGCCTCTCCAGGGGCGATGAACCGGTTGACGTCTTCGCGGGTGGTCGCGTACTCGATGAACGGTCGTTCCAGCTTCTCACCGACCACAGGGATCACGTGCAGACCGACGTCGGCCGGAGTCAGTTCACCGGCGGCCAGTCGCCGGTGAACTGAGCTTCCCGGCGGGAGCTCGTTGCGGAAGAGGACCTGGAGGGGGATGAGGTAGTTGCCCTGCTCCGGGGTGAAGGGGCGGGCGGTGAGGTCCGGGAGGCGCGCGAGAGTGAACTCGATCCGGTTCGGGGCGATGAAGCGGCGGAAGTGGGTCCGCATACCGGCCGCCTCAAGCATCGCGAAGTTGGCGACGGCCATGTGGCAGACCGCCTCGCCCTTGCCGGGGATCGGGTCCGGCATCCGGCCGTAGTGGAAGACGGTGTAGTTGTCCGTGTACTCGAAGATGCCGACGCCTTCCCTGGTTGCGGTGGGCGGTTCGACGATTTGCAGGTCCTTGGTCGAGTGGAGGACGGGCATCATGCTCCTCGGGTTCGACGGCATCGTGCCGTCATCGGGCGGGATCTGCGGATCGGGGCGGTGCGGTGACCGGCGGTGCCGCGGCGTCGCGGCCCCCGGCGGGTGAGCTGTCCGCAGCACCGACGGGAGCCAGGTGGCCGCCGATCACCGTGAACACCCGCATGCCGGCCGCGCGGGCGGAGGCAATGCCGTCTGGAGCGTCGTCTACCGCGAGGCAGTTGCTCGCCGAGACCCCCAGGCGTCGGGCAGCCGCGAGGAACAGCTCCGGGTCCGGCTTGCCGTTCGTGGCGTCCTCGCGTGCGACGACGGCCGCGAACTCGTGCGTCAGGCCCAGAACGTTGAGACCGGGTTCG
The DNA here is from genome assembly GCF_044755565.1 of Kitasatospora sp. NPDC092286. NCBI lineage: Bacteria > Bacillati > Actinomycetota > Actinomycetes > Kitasatosporales > Streptomycetaceae > Kitasatospora > Kitasatospora sp. NPDC092286. The sequence continues at coordinate 73,536 of NZ_JBIVRD010000038.1, forward strand.
ACGAGCAACCGGCTTGCGCCCGACGCCACGGCGCAGGGCAGCCGGGCACGGCGCGCCACGCTCAGGAGCGCGACGACGCACGCGATCGACGTGATCGTGTGGACGGCGGCCAGCAGGTGGGCGTGGCTCTTCGCGATGATCTCGTTGTAGGGCAGCGGCATGCCGCCGGGCAGGGCCGCCAGGAGGTCGCGGATGGACAGCCCAACGTGCTGGCGGTACCAGTCGTGATCCAGGTCGATGCCGTGCGGCAGAAGAGCCGTACGCAGTGCCTCCTCATGACCTCCGGTGGTGTCGGCGAGAGTTCCGTCGAAGTCGAGAATCAGTGCCTCGACGCCGCGGGGGATCGCGGGAACACAACGCTCCGGGCAGGGCTGCTCGGTGCGGGACGAGTGCCGAAGCTCCGCGCTCATGCCGACTGAATCTCGGCGAGCCGGCCGCAGCAGGTGCACGCCGCTCCCGGGCCCTGCCACGGCTCCACCATGCAGCCCAGGCCGCCGCCGACACCTTCGATCCACGCCCGGATCTGCTCGGCCGCCTCGTACTCGTTGATGTGGCGTCGGTCCACGACCCGGTAGCGGTCCGGATCGGTAGCGGCCAGCCACTCGAAGAGCGTGCACGCCTCGCGCATGAACGTGGCCTGTTCGGTGGTGAAAACGCACTGGTCCCGCCGTTGCGCGCGTTCCAGGGCCTTCGAGGCGTCGTCGGTGACCAGGACCGTGAGGTCCGGCAGCGGCCGGTAGGAGGAGGCGAGGCCCAGTAGGGCGACCGCCGTCTGGAGAGCGGCGTCCAGGTCGCCGGGGTGCAGCAGCAGTGCCTGACACACGGCGGTGGTGTCCACGCTGCGGCCCTCAACGACGACACGGCCGCTGGACAGTTCGGGTAGGACGGTGTCCAGGTCGTGTCGCTTGATGGCCATGAGGATCAGCGCCTCGGTCATGGGGGTGCCGCCGCGCAGGAACGGGTCGCCCGCGCTGGCCTCGCGCAGCGAGCGCAGCAGGGCCTCGCCCAGACCCGGGCGCCCGTTGGCCCGCTGGGAGAACTCGTCCAGCATCAGCGGCTTGGCGCCGAGCCCTTCGACGGCGCGGTTGGTGAGGTACGTCTTGCCGACTCCGTTGAGACCCTCGGCGGAGATCAGCGGGCCGCGGGTGCAGGCAGGGAGTTGCGGTGTGATCGTCATGCGGCGGCATCCGTTCGGCGGCGAAGGCGGGGAAATGCCGGGGGGGGTGTTTCGGTCGGTGTGGACTCCGGGCTGTCGGTCACGTGCGCCATGCGGCGGCCTCCCGGATGATGACGGCGGCGTAGTGGTTCAACGCCGCTTCGTCGTCGCGTTCGGTGAGGACCAGCGCGAGGGTGCGGTCCAGGATCTGACCGGTACCGCGGCACAGCTTCCGGTCCGTGCTGGTGAACATGGGCCGGGTGTCGCACGGCACCAGTCGGAAGGTGCCGGTGGAGTTCGGCACTTCCTGCTGGGCGAGGTGCTCGGCGAATGCCCGGGGGCTCGGCAGGCCGATGTGGAAGAGCGGGGCGTAGTGGTTCCACGTCTCGTCGCTGGCCGGCTGCAGCGGCGTGAGTCCGCGGGCGTTGTCCAAGGCGCGCATCAGGTACGCGGTCTGGGCGCGGCGGTGCTCCAGCAAGGCCGGGAATCTGCGCAGGTTGGCGTGGGCGAGCGCGGCGAGCGGTTCGGCCAGGCGCCCATTGAGGGCGATCCGTTCCTGAGGGTGGCTGCCGGCCGGGGGCTGGAGCCAGTGGCTGCGGAAGGCCCTGGCGTGGGCAGCGAGCTGGCTGTCGTCGGCCAGGACGAAGCCGCCCTCACCGCTCCAGAGGATCTTGCCGTCTTTCAGGCTGAAACACCCGGCCGCGCCGACCGTTCCCGCCGTGGCACCGGCGCGCGACGTCCCCGCAGCCTGGGCGGCGTCCTCAACGATGGCGATCCCATGCTCGGAGGCGAAGGCGCGCAGGCTGGCCGGGTCGCCCATTCTGCCCCACAGGTGCACCGGAACGATCGCTCTGGTGCGGGCCGTGACCTTGGCGGCGGCGTCGGCGAAGTCCAGATCGAGCGTCGAGGGGTCACTGTCGATGAACACCGCTGTGGCGCCGAGCAGTACGACAGGCGCGGCGGTCATGACGACGGTCAGGGCCGGCACCAGAACCTCGTCGCCCGGCCCGATCCCGATCGCGGACAGCGCGGCGTGAAGTGCCGTCGTGCCGGAGGACACCGCGATCGCGTGTCGGCTGGAGAACGCGTCGGCGAGGTCGTGCTCCAACCCGCTGGTGAACTCGGCTCCGGCCGGGGCAGGCATGCTGGCCAGCGCAGCCAGCATGCCCTCGCAGAGGCCCTGCGCCGAGGGGAGCGGCGGCAAACCGGTCATGTCGCCTCCCGGGAGAGGAGGCGGGGCATGCCGAGCACGAGCGGGCCCATGTTCACGCAGTCCCGGGAGAAGTGGGAGCAGTCCGTGCACGTCGGGCGGTCGGCGAACAGGGTCCGCGCGTCGGCGTCGACGATGGTGCGCTGCTCCTGGGGTGGTGCGGCGGCGATCCGCCGGTCGGAGGGGCAGTCCCACACCGAGCCGTCGGGCTGGATGAAGAAGAGCTGGGCTCCGCCGAAGCAGTCCTCGACCCGGCCGCTGTCCTGGGTGGAGATCGAGGCGACGAACTGCCGCATGTAGTCGGGGCCGGGGATGGTGAGCCCGCCGGGGTCCTGTTGGAGGCGGCGCAGTTCGTCCTCGACCACGGGCACGTCGCTGGGAGTGTGGCAGCGCTCGTCGAAGAGCTTGTGGCCGGGCGGGAGGGAGATGGGCTGCGGGACGTAGTAGTCGACGCCGATCTCGCACGCGAGGTGGGAGACGTCGGTGATCTCGTGGGGGCGGTCGCGGATGACCACGGTGTAGATGCCGACCCGGGGACTGGGCCCGGAGCCTCGCTCGCTCAGCAGGGTGCGGATACCGGCCAGGACTTCGCGGTGGCCGACCCGGCCGGACCGGGAGGGCCGCAGCCGGTCGTTGGTGGTCGCGTCCGCGCTGTCGAGGGACACCGAGACCCCGTCGACGCCGAGTTCCACGAGCCGCCGGGCGATGCCGGACCGGGTGAGCGGCACGCCGTTGGTCGCTACGACGACCTCGCACCCGGTTTCCTTGATCGTCTTGATCAGGCTGAGGGTGGGCAGCCAGTCCAGCGGCTCACCGCCGGCGAGGATGATCCGTTCAACCGGCGAGCCGGCCAGGGTCTGCGCGAACGCCTCCATGACGGTGCGGTCGAGGTCGCGGACAGGGATGTGGGACAGCATTCCCGGGCCTTCCGGGGGCGCCTCCTTGTGCTCCTCCAGCTCCCCGAAGTAGCAGTGCGGGCAGCCGAACGAGCAGGGGGAGCGCAGGGCCCACAGCAGAGTGACGTCACGAGGCACGGTCGACCTCCCAGTGCGCCACGATGGCGCGGACGGTGTCCTCGACGGCCTTGCCGGTCTCTTCCCGGTCGTAGCCGGTCACGTCGATCACGGTGAACCGGTCCGGCTCGGCGGCGGCCAGCTCCTGGTACAGTTGCTCGGTCTGCTCGATCACTTTCAGGGCGCTTGCCGGGAGAGTGCGGCCGATCCGGGCGGCGAACCGGGCCGTACACACCTCGCGGTCGCCGGTCAGCAGGAGGGTGGCGTCAGGCATCGACCGCCACTGGCGGGCGGTGGCCAGGATCTGTTCAGCCACCACCCGGGCGGGCGTTGCCCGATGCTCGGTGTGCAGGATCGCCCCCTGGCACACGGCTACGCTGTCCACGCCGCGGTCCTCGACGATCACGTCGACGCCGTCCAGCAGCTCGGGGGTGAGGCGCTCGACCTCACGGAACTTGAGCGCCAGCAGCGCCAGCGTCTCCACGATCGGGTGCCCAGTCCGCAAGCAGACGTCACCATCCGCGGAGAGGGCGGCGATAACCCGGCCGGGCAGGGTGTCGGCGGCCTGGTCGGTCAGCTCATCCAGCCGCAGGCACCGCGAGCCGAGCGAGGCAGCCGTCGCGCGGACCGCGGTAGTCTTCCCGACTCCGTTGATACCCTCCACGCTCACCCACAGCGGCCGGTCCGAATCGTCCGAGGTGCGGCGTGGACCGGGAACCGTGATGACGGTCATGCCGGCCTCCGGCACACGAACAGCAGCTCGGTCGCCCGGTCGGGCACGGCGACGGACGACACCGTGTCCAGCAGCGCCTTCGGCACCCAGGCGGCCAGGTCGCGGTACCAGTCGACCGCGCCGGTCCCGTACCGCTCCGCGAGCTCGGCGGCCACCTCGTCCGGCTCGGGCGGCAGCAGCCCCATCACGTCATCCACGACCAGGCCGGCGGCTTCGACGGCGCGCACGACCTCCTCACGCGACCACTCGTACACGTGGACCCGGTACTGCAACGGGCGCGGCGGCGGCCCGAACGCCTGCGGCGTGGACAGGTACAACACTCCCCCAGGGGCGAGCGCGGCCCCCGTGGCGGCCAGACTCTTCACGCCGAGTTCGTACGGCAGGTGCTCCAGCGCCGAGGTGTACAGCGCGACGTCGAACGGCGGAAGCTGGGGCCACGGGTCGGAGACGTCGCACTCGACGAAGTCGACGGGGAACGGGCTGCCGTACTCCTCCCGCAGACCGGCCAGGCGCGCGCGGGCCTCGGCGAGGTTGTCCGGGCTGATGTCGAGACCGATATAGCGGGCGATCTTCGGCGCGTACCTGTGCAGTAGCGGCAGGGCCAGTCCACGGCCGCAGCAGACGTCGAGCACGTTCGCGCCGTCCGCGCACCGCTCGGTGACGATGAGGTGCTGCATCAGGTTCATCAGGCCGGACGGCTTCGCCTCGCCTCGTGCGAGCGCGGAGTAGAAGTCGTCCATCTGGTTGGTGCTGTACGGGCCGATCATCGGCGTGCCCGGCCGGGTGCGGGACTGCTCGTCCAGTTCAGCGCTCATGCTGTTGTCCCTCCCAGGGGAAGACGATCCAGGTGTCGTTCAGCGATGCGATGTAGTCGATGACGCGCTGGGGCTCGGCCTCCCGTGTCCAGTTGGCCCGGTTCACGGTGAGGACCGCAGTGCGCAGCCGGGCGGTGCCGAGGTCGCGGAGCATGTCCACCGTGTGGGCCAGGGTCGCGCCGCTGCCGGCGATGTCGTCGACGAGCAACACGTCCAGGCCCGCGAGTTCGCCGAGCGAGGCGGGGTTGCGGGTGGTCGGCAGCGTGGTCTTGGCGGCGTTGATGCCGTCGCTGGTGGTGTGGGTGACCTCGACGCTCCGCACGTCGCGAACCCCGAGACGATGGGCGAGCCACACCGCTGGGATCATGCCGCCGCGCACGATGCCCACCACGACCTGCGGCACCCCCGCAGCCGCCACCTGCTCGGCGAGGGTCCGTGTCGCGGCGCCGATGTCGTCCCACGTCAGGTGCAGGGGCCCGGACCCGTCAGCACCGTACGTCGACGGCGTCGGTGATGTGGCCATGGGATTCACCTCCTTCTTGGTCTTCTTGCCGAACGGGGATCAGGCCGTGTGCTGTTGGACGGCGGCGAGGGTGAGGAACTGCTGAGTGAGCACCGGGTCGCTGGCGAACCCACCGCCGGTGTGGACCGTGGTGGTCCGGGCGTCCTCCATCCGCACACCGCGCATGCTCATGCACAGGTGCAGGCCACGTACGACGACCGCGACGTCCTCGCGTCCGATCAAGCCGGTGAGGTGCTCGGCGAACTGCCGTGTGAAGCGCTCCTGGACCTGGAGCCGGCCGGCGAAGTGCTGGGCGATCCGCCCGAACTTCGACAGGCCCACCACCTCCCCGTCCGGCACGTACCCGGCGCTGACCTGGAGGTTCATGGGCAGCATGTGGTGCTCGCACAGCGACCACACGCTCATGCCGCCCACGATAACCAGCTGACCGCTCAGCTGGGACTCGGCGAAGCAGGTCGCTACCGCGCTGTCGTCCGGGGACAGGAAGGTGCTCCACCAAGCGGCGACACGCTCCGGTGTGTCGGCCAGACCGTCGCGGGTGGGGTCCTCGCCCAGCTCAACCAGCAGCTGGGCGATCAGGTTGGCGACCCGGCCGGTGTCGATGGCCGGGGCGGGCCGGCCGGGCGCGGGCACCGCGGCGCTCAGGGCCGCCTCTGAGGCGGCAACGGAGATCGCCATGGACTCATCTCGCTTTCTGGGGGGTGCGGGCACGGATGGGTGCGTACGGTCAGCGGCCTCGGGCGTCCGCGAAGGCCAGCACGTGCAGCCGGACGGTGAAGTACCAGTGCCGGGCCGCTACCGCGTCCGCGAGGACCCGGGTCGCCTCGGTGACCGCCTGCGCGGTGGTGCCCTCCGGCATCACCCACACCGGCGCGAGCCGGTGGGTGATGGCCAGCTCGGCGATCCGGTCAAGGTCTGCCACCGAGGAAGCGACGAACTTGAACACCGCCCGCCCGGACGCCGCGAACGCCTCCAACGCAGAGGGCACGATGCTCTTGCCCTCCTCCACGCCGAAGCTTGCGAGCTTGGGCGACACGTTGAACCGGGCCCCGTCGACCATCAGCTCCGGCGAGGGTGCGATGGTGCCGTTCGTCTCGAACTCCACCCGCTTCCCGGCGGCCAGCAGCTCCCGCACGAGTTCCACCAAGCGCGCCTGCTGGATCAGCGGCTCACCGCCGGTGATCACGACCAGCTCGACCGGCGAGGACGCGGCCCAGGCGACCAGGGCCGCCACCGTCCGTTTCGTCGACTCCTTGCGCGGGTCGAACCGGGTCCAGTCCCAGGTGAATTTCGTGTCGCACTTCACGCAGGTCAGGTTGCACCGGGACAGGCGGATGAACAGTGCGGGGTGCCCGCAGCTCGGGCCCTCGCCCTGGAAGGTCGGCACCTCGGCGCCGAAGCACTCCGCGACGATCAGCCCGGACGCCGTGTCGTCCGTCGCGGGTCCGACGGTGATCGGCTGGGGTGTGGTCACTTCCCCTCCACGTCGAAACGGGCCCAGCTGCTCTCGGTCTCGCGGACGGCGATGGCGACCAGGCGGCTGGGAACCTTCGGCTGGAGGTTCTGGATGAACCAGCCGGCCAGGAACTGGGCCAGGCGCTCCGAGGTCGGCTCGAAGGGGAGGATCTCGTGCAGGTTGCGGTGATCCAGCTCGGTGTCGAGGAACGTCTTGAACGGGCCGAGGGCGCCGAAGTCCGTGACAAAGCCGGGCTCCTCCAGCCCGGGGGCGGTGAGGATGACCTCGACCTCGTAGCTGTGGCCGTGCTGTCGGGAGCACTTGTGCTCGGGCGGCAGCCCGAGCAGTCGGTGGCCGGCCTCGAAGGCGAACCTCTTGCCGATGGTGAAGACCCCAGGCGGCATGGGGACGGAACCGAAGTCGTTACCACGCTGATCACCATTGGCGGATGAGAGCTTCATGACTTCACCGCCTCCTCTCGCACGAGTGCGCCCGGAATCACAGTGGCCGGATCGGCGTGCAGCCCCCAACCGGGCCTCGTTATGCTGCGCATGATCTTCAGGGCGGCCATTCCCTGGACGATGGACTGGCCGTCGAGGGTGACCTCAGCGCCGATACGCTCACCGAGGCGCAGCATCAGGCGCTTGAGGTGCTGCTGGTCCATGGCGTCCAGCAGGCGTGTCGCCGCGTCCAGAGCCTCATTCGACGACGGGTTGACGACACCGACCGCTACTAATCCGGTAGTCATCTGGGGAGAACCTCCTCGATTGCGATCAAGACGCAGATCACCTTCCCGCCGGGGAGGGGATGGGCGCGACCTCGAACGACTCGGATAGCGCCGCCGCGAGTTCCAACCCTCGGCCGCTCTCATCCTCGGGGCTGGCCTGCCGGCGCCTGGGGGCGCGGAGCCAGTGTCCGCAACCCCGATGCGGAGTAATCCACTTGAAGGAGTGAACAGGGTTAAGCGTACGGGGCGTTGGGTGTGCAGAACTCCGCTGGTGACGAGTTCACTGACGATGAGTTCGACGGTCTCCGTCGGCACCTTGAAACACTCGTAGGCGCTCCTGACAAACCGGCGGGCCTTGGAGGCGGACAGCTCTACCGCAGGGAACTGGCACGACACGAACACGTGAGCATATCTGTCTTTCAGGGCCAGCACGACTGCCTCCATCACCTGGGGGTACAGCTGTCGAGGCGCACGACATGATCACCGACAGTGAGACGATGACCGCGCTGCGTGGCGATGACGAGTGTGCACCCGGTCGCGCCGCGCGCGCAACCCCAATGGGTAACCCAATGGGGTTGCCCTTGAATCTTGCAACACTCCCGTTGGCGCTGGAGACTGACGGCAAGCCAGAAGGGAGAAACCGAGTGCCCCCGCACTTCTCACCGATCACCGCCGGCGCTCTGGGCGTTGAGCTGGGAGCCCTCCGCGGCGCACTCCTGCTGCGCGAGGTAGCCAAGGGGACCGGGCTCGACGCCAGCGACATCAGCAAATGGGAGAACGGCAGCAAGCTCATCTCAGAGCGATCCCTGGAACGTCTACTCGACTTCTATGACGTACAGGAGGAGCGCCGCCAACGCCTGCTGAACCTGCGGGAGAGCGCGACCAAGGTCCACTGGTGGGCACCTTTCCGCGAGATCCTCGATCACCAGATGGTCGGTGAGATCGAGGTCGAGGCCAAGGCGGCTCTCTTGGAGGAGATCGTCGACGACTGTTTCGGCTACCTCCTCCAGCATCCGAACGCTCGCCAGGAGAACGCCCAGTACTACTGGAAACAGCCGAGCCCCGACGATGCGGAGCTGTGGCTGGAAGTCCATCGTCGCCGACAACAGCGGTTGTTCGATAACCCACCCCTGCGCGTACACACGCTCGTCCACGAGTTGGCGTTCGAGCGCTCGACCGACCCGGATGTGATGATTCATCAGCTGACGCTTCTCAGGGACCTGACAGCCCAGGGTCATGTTGTCCTGCACGTCATCCCCAAGACGTCGGGCGCCGCGGGCAGGGCATTCTTCCGGGTCAAGCGGTACAGCTTCGACGAGGAAGATGCACCAACGTACGTGTTCTCCGAGGCACTCACCGCTGGGACTGTGCAAGAGTCGGAGCGCGAAGAGATCCGCTTCAAGCGAGCCTGGGCCCGCCTGTCCGCGCTCGCTCTCTCGCCCGAAGAGTCCAACGACCTTCTGCACCGACGTCTGAAAGACTGGCAGTGACGATGTCCCACGACCCATACGCCCACGACGGCACCGAGAGCATCACGGCCCGGGTGAAGTCGTTCGCTTCCAATGGCAACACCGGATGCTTGACGATCAAGCGGTTCCGTGACGGCTGTCTGGAACTCGGCGATGACAAGCCCGGCCACGAGAACGACCAGATTCGCCTGACGCCGGAGACGTGGTCGGCTGCCCACCGCGCCTTCGAGACGAAGGAGCCACCGTTCGCCGAGTTCTACGACGCCGGCACCACCGAGGGCGCCGCGCTCAACCTGACGATCAAGCGACTTCCGGACGGCGGTGTGGAACTCCGTGACAGCACCGACGGCCACGCGGACGACAAGATCGTCCTTAATCAGGACGAGTGGTCCGCTGTGCATCGCGCTCGGGAAGGTGACCAGCCGGAGTTCGCCGAGTTCTACGACGCTGAGCACACCGAGGGCACGGCCGCTCTCTAGACTCCGCGCGCTGCCACTGTCACGGCGCACGGAACGCGGCGTCGACCCCCCGCACCGTTCGACTTTGGTGCGGGGCCGACGCCTTCTCCGCCCTCGTCGTACCCGCGAGGACGACGTCTACGTCTACGCGGCCTTCCCGCCGCTGGGTCAACCACCAGCCAAACGCTGGATGGGGCGGACGCAGACGGCCCCATCAGGCGGTCGACGTGCCGCGCGAGCCGCCCACGCCTAGCCTCCGTGTTTCGGTTCGCGTCGGCTGATCTGGGGTGATCCCTGTGTCGAAGGTCGCGGGGCTGCCGTCGGATGTTGGGCATGCCGAGGGCCCGG
>NZ_JBIVRD010000039.1:0-80783 GCF_044755565.1 Kitasatospora sp. NPDC092286
TCCACGACGGCATGACGGCCCTGAGCACTCGTGGAGTGACCCGCTTCATCGAGCTCGGCCCCGCCGGAGTCCTCACCGCCATGGGCCAGTCCTGCGTCCAGGACGGACAGTTCGTCCCCGTCCTGCGCAAGGACCGCCCCGAAGAGGAAACCGCCGTCACCGCCCTGGCCCGCATGCACACCCTCGGCCTGAGCGTCGACTGGAACGCCTACTTCACCGGCCACAACCCCCACCAGGTCGACCTGCCCACCTACGCCTTCCAACGCGACCGCTACTGGCTCGACGCACCGACCGCCACCGGCGACCTGACCTCGGCGGGCCTGGGAACCGTCGGACACCCACTGCTCGGCGCCGCCCTCCCCCTCGCGGACAGCGACCGACTCGTCCTGACCGGCCGACTGTCCGTCCAGTCACAGCCATGGCTCGCGGACCACGCCGTCTCCGGAGCGATCCTCTTCCCCGGCACCGCGTTCCTGGAACTCGCCGTCCAGGCCGCCGACCGCGTGGGCTGCGACCGAGTGGAAGAACTCACCCTGGAAGCACCCCTGGTACTCCCCGACCACGGCGGCATCGTCCTCCAGATCACCGCGGAAGCCCCCCAGAACAACGGCACCCGCCCGATCACCATCCACTCCCGACCCGAGAACACCGACCCCGACCAGCCCTGGACCCGCCACGCCAGCGGCGCCCTGGGCATCGATGACGGCACCGCACCCGCCATCGGCCCCGACCTGGGCGTGTGGCCCCCGGCGGGTGCGGAGCCCGTCGAGGTCGGCGATCTGTACGAGCGCTTCGCCGAGGCCGGCTTCGGCTACGGCCCCGCGTTCCAGGGGCTGCGGCACGTGTGGGTGGCCGACGACGCCGTGTACGCCGAGGTACGGCTCCCCGAGGAACAGCGGGCGCCCGCCAGTGCGTACGGACTGCACCCGGCCCTGCTCGACGCCGCGCTGCACGGCATCGCCCTCGGCTCGCTCATCGACAGCGGCGAGGGGGAGGGCCGGCTGCCGTTCTCCTGGACGGGCGTGTCCCTGCGGGCCTCCGGAACGACGGAACTGCGGGTGCGGATCGGCGTCGCGGGCACCGACGCGGTGTCCGTGGCGGTCGCGGACTCCTCCGGCAGCCCGGTCGCCGCCATCGACGCGCTGGTGCTGCGCAGGATGTCGGCCGCGCAGCTCGGGGCCGCCCGGCCGACCGGGCACGAGGCGCTGTTCCGGGTCGACTGGCCGTCCGTGCCGGCCCCGGCGCAGCTGCCGGGGCCCACCAGGCTGGCCCTGGTCGGACCGGACGACCTCAAGCACCTGGAGGTCCTGGAGGACCTCGGGTTCTTCCTGGAGTCCTACACGGACCTGGTCGCGCTCACCGGTGCCGTCGCCTCGGGCAGTTCGGCCCCCGCGATGGTGCTCGTCCCGTGCCCGTCCGCACCGGACGGCGCCGAGTCGGTACGGACCGCCACCCGCCGTGCTCTGTCCCTGGTGCAGTCCTGGCTCGCGGACGAGCGGTTCGCGTCGTCCCGAATGGTGTTCGTCACCCGGCGGGCAGTCGCCACCGCCCCCGGTGAGGGTGTGTCCGATCTGGCCAACGCCGCGGTCTGGGGCCTGGTCCGCGCGGCGCAGTCGGAGCATCCCGACCGCTTCGTCCTGGTCGACGTCGACGAGGACGAGGCGTCCGGCCGGGCCCTGGGCGCGGCGCTGCTGTCCGGCGAACCTCAGCTGGCGGTGCGCGGCGGCGAACTCACGGTGCCCAGGCTGGCCAGGGTGACGTCCGTTCCGCAGACCGGCGCGCCGGCCTGGAACGCCGACGGCACCGTTCTGATCACCGGTACGGGCCTTCTGGGCGGCCTGCTCGCCCGGCACCTCGTCCGGCAGCGGGGCGTCCGCCGGCTGGTGCTGACCAGTCGGCGCGGCCCGGCCGCCGAGGGTGCCGAGGCTCTGCGGGCCGAACTCACCGGGCTCGGCGCCCAGGTCACCGTCGCCGCCTGCGACGCCGCCGACCGCGAGGCGCTGGCCGCGGTGCTCGCCGCGATCCCCGCGGACCATCCGCTGACCGCCGTGGTGCACACGGCGGGCATCGTCGACGACAGTCTGGTCGACGGGCTCACGCCGGAGCGGCTGGACACGGTGCTGCGGCCGAAGGTGGACGCCGTGCTGAACCTGCACGAGCTGACGCGCGACCAGGACCTCGCCGCCTTCGTGGTGTACTCCTCGGCGGCCGGGGTGCTGGGCAGTGCGGGCCAGGCCAACTACGCGGCGGCGAACGCCTTCCTGGACGCGTTCGCGCACAGCCGGCGCGGCCAGGGGCTGCCCGCCACCTCGCTCGCCTGGGGGCCCTGGGACGAACTCAGCACCATGACCGCCACGCTCGACGCCGGCGACATCGCCCGTGCGGCTCGCGCCGGTGTGGGCGGGCTGTCGTCCGAGGAGGGCCTGCGGCTGTTCGAGACGGCGCTCGGCCTGGAGGACCCGCTGCTGGTGCCGATCCGGATCGACACCGGGGCGCTGCGGACCGGTACTTCGGGCGTCGCCCTTCCCGCCGTGCTCCGCGGCCTGGTGCGCACCCCGGGCCGCCGGACCGTGGCCACGGCCGTGTCCGGCGACGGCGGCGCGGGCGGACCGTCCCTGGCCGGGCGCCTGGCGGCGATGCCGGAGGCCGAACAGCTCGGCGTGCTGATCGACCTGGTGCGGGTCCAGGTGGCCGCCGTGCTGGGCCACTCGGGGCCGCAGTCGGTGCCCGAGGAGCACCAGTTCGTGGATTCCGGCTTCGACTCGCTCACCGCGGTCGAGCTGCGGAACCGCCTGAACGCCGCCACCGGGCTGCGGCTGCCCGCCACCCTGGCCTTCGACCACCGCACCCCGGCCGACCTGGCGGAGCGGCTGCGCCGCGAGCTGGCCGAGGCGCCGACCGCCACGGGCCGCGCACCGGAGTCGCCGGCAGCCGCCCAGGCCGCCGCCGAGGGCGGTTCGGCGACGCTGAGCTCGCTCTACATGGGGGCCTTTCAGCGTGGCAAGTGGGGAGAGGCGTTCGACCTGCTGCGGGCCGTCGCCGCGCTGCGGCCGCAGTTCAGCTCCTCCGCCGACCTCGACAAGCCGCCGACGCCGATCAGGCTCGGCCGGGGCGAGGCACCGACCCAGGTGTTCTGCCTCCCCTCGTGCCTCGCCCTGGCCGGACTGCACCAGTACGCGCGGTTCGCGTCGTCCTTCAGGGGACTGCGCGACGTGTCGGCGCTTCCGCTGCCCGGATTCGTCCGGGACGAGAGCCTCCCGGCGACCATGGACGCCGTCGTCCAGGCCCAGGCGGCGGCCATCGCCGAGGCCGCGGACGGTGCCCCGTTCGTCCTGCTCGGAACGTCGGCGGGCGGCTGGTTCGCCCAGGCCGCGGCAGGCCGGCTCGAAGACCTGGGCATCCGGCCGGCCGGTGTCGTCCTGGTGGACACGTACGTGCCCAAGAGCAACTTCGTCAACCAGTTCGGGCTGGCCCTGATGGACGGCATGACGGAACGCGAAGGCACCTTCGTCGCGATGGACGACGACCGGCTGACGGCGATGGGCTGGTACCTCGACATCTGCAAGGAGTGGGAGCCGCGGCCCGTCGACGCGCCCACCCTGCTCGTCCGGGCCGAGGAGCCGCTGGCCGGCGGCAACACCCAGGCCGCCCCCGAGAAGTGGCGCTCCTACTGGGACCTGCCCCATGACGTCGTCGACGTCCGGGGCAACCACTTCAGCGTGATGGAGGACCACGTCGCCTCCACCGCGGCCGCCGTCGAGGCCTGGATCTCTGCCCTGCCGCCGCAGGACGACGCCCGGTGAGCGCGCTCGCCGGCGCACCTCCGCGCGGGACGCGGTTCGCATTCGACCAGTACCGGCACGGCCGGTAGAGACCGAAAGGGACACCTACGACCATGGCACCGCCGAACAACGACGACAGCCTGTGGCTGCGCCGCTTCCACCCCCAGCCCGACGCCACGGTGCGGCTGATCTGCTTCCCGCACGCCGGAGGATCCGCGAGCTTCTTCTTCCCGATGTCGGAGGAGATGTCCTCGGGGATCGAGGTGATGGCCGTCCAGTACCCGGGACGGCAGGACCGACGCTCCGAGCAACCCGTCGAGAGCGTCCAGGGGCTGGCCCGGGAGATCTTCACCGTGCTCACCCGATGGACGGATCTGCCCATCGCGCTCTTCGGCCACAGCATGGGCGCCAGCGTGGCCTTCGAGGTGGCGCGGCTGCTGGAGCAGGAGTCCGGCATCGTGCCGGCCGCCCTGTTCGCCTCCGGCCGGAACGCGCCGTCCCAGCACCGCAGCCACGAGATCCACCTGCTCGACGACAACGGCATCGTGGCGGAGCTGCAGCGGCTCAGCGGCACCGACTCCCGCATCCTGGGCGACCTGGAGCTGCTGCGCTTCGCGCTGCCCGCGATCCGCAGCGACTACAAGGCCGCGGAGACCTACCGCTATGTGCCCGGCCCCCCGCTGCACTGTCCCATCGTGGGACTCGGCGGCGACGGCGACCTCCGCGTCGCCGTCGAGGAGGTGGCGGCCTGGGGCGACCACACCTCCGGGACTTTCGAGCTGCAGGTCTTCCCCGGGGGCCACTTCTACCTCAGCGACCAGAAGGCCGCTGTCGTCAACACGGTGTGGGATTTCCTCAGGGCCCGTAACACGATCACGGTGCTGCCTTCGCGAGTCGCCGGCGGATGAATGCGCAGGCGAGAGACACGACGGTCCGCTCCACGCCGTAGTGAAGCCCCCGTCAGTTGAATTCCGGCTGAACTCAACTCCCGTCGCGTAAGGGGTCGGTAGGGGTTGTCGCCAGTCTTCGACTCAGCTTTGCTGAACCCGCGTAACGGGACCCTAGGAAAGAAGAAACACTCATGCGCGTGCTATTCGCCACCGTCTCCGAGAAATCCCACCTGTACACCATGGTCCCGTTGGCGTGGGCGTGCGCCGCAGCCGGCCACGAGGTGAGGGTCGCCAGCAACCCCGCCCTCACCGAGGCCATCGCCCGCACCGGCCTCACCGCGGTGTCCGTCGGTACGGACCACAACCTGCACGAGATGTTCGCCATGCACCACGACCAGCTGGAGAACGAGATCTCCGACTGGTCGCAGCCGTACGCGGACCACCAGACCTGGGAGAAGGTACTCACCAAGTACCGGATGAGCGTTCAGTTCGCCTACCGGATCTACAACGACTGCATGGTCGACGACATGGTGGCGCTCGCCCGGGACTGGCAGCCGGACCTGGTCATCTGGGACCCGCTCACCTACGCGGCACCGGTGGCGGCCCGCGTGGTCGGCGCCGCCCACGCGCGCATGCTGTGGGCGGTCGACATCTACTCCAAGATGCGCTCGGTCTTCCTCGAACTGATGGAGCAGCAGCCGGCGGAGAAGCGCGAGGACCCCCTGGCCGCCTGGCTGACCGAACTGCTGGCCCGCTACGGCTGCGACTTCGCCGAAGAGGTCACCACCGGCCAGTGGACCATCGACCAGATCCCGGACAGCCTCCAGCTGCCGCTGGACGTGAAGCGCGTCCCGGTGCGCTGGGTGCCGTTCAACGGTCCTTCGGTGGAGCCCGCCTGGGTCCGCGAGAAGCCCCAGCGGCCCCGGGTCTGCCTGACCTCCGGCATCTCCTTCGGGGCGCTGGGCGGTTCCTTCGTGCCCATCCAGGAGATCCTGGACGCGGTCGCCGACCTCGACATCGAGCTCATCGCGGCGCTGCCCGCGGAGGTGTCCGCCGGGCTGGAGCGGGTGCCGGACAACGCCCGCCTGGTGGACTTCGTACCGCTGCACACGCTGCTCCCCAGCTGCTCCGTGATCCTCCACCACGGCGGCTTCGGCTCCTGGGCGACCGCACTCGTCAACGGCGTGCCGCAGTTCATGGCCCCGATCCGGTTCGCGGACTGGTGGTCGAAGGCGACCGCCCTGGAGGCCTCGGGCGCGGGCATCTACACGCACGCCGGCGAACTCACCGCCCAGGGCGTGCGCGAGGGGATCGAGCGGCTGCTCGGCGAGAAGTCCTTCCAGGAGTCCGCCGACCGGCTGCGGGCGGAGATCCTGGCGACGCCGAGCCCCGCCGAACTCGTGCCGGTACTCGAGAAGCTGACCGCCGAGCACCGCTCATGACCGTACGGAAGCTGGCCGTCGACGGAGCCTACGCGTTCACGCCGGCGGTCCACCCCGACGAGCGGGGGACGTTCTGCGCGAGCTACACCGAGTCCTCCTTCGTGGCGGCGGTCGGGCACCCGCTGCGGCTGGGGCAGTACCACAACAGCGTGTCCCGGCGCGGCACGGTCCGCGGGATCCACTTCGCCGATGTACCGCCCGGGCAGGGCAAGTTCGTCACCTGCACCCGCGGCTCGCTGCTCGACGTGGTGGTGGACATCCGGGTGGGCTCACCGACCTTCGGGCAGTGGGACTCCCTCGTGCTGGACTCCGGGAAGCGCGAAGGGGTCTACCTCGCCGAGGGGCTCGGGCACGCGTTCATGGCCCTTGAGGACGACACCGTGGCCGCGTACCTCTGCTCGACCGAGTACAACCCGGCCGCGGAGCACGAGATCGATCCCTTCGACCCCGCGCTCGGCCTCCCCTGGCCGGACGGCATCGCGCCCCTGGTGTCGGACCGGGACCGCGACGCGCCCACCCTGCGGGAGGCCCTGCAGGCCGGCGCACTGCCGGACTACGGCGTGTGTTCGGCGCGCTACGCTGAACTACGCCGCAACTGACACGGCGCCACCATGGCAGCTCCACCGGCCGGTTGATTTCCCGCAGCCGTCCGGTGGAGCGGCGCCGTTCACCGGACGGAAGGCCTCCGATGGTCGCATCGGGTGGTCGGGCACGGGTATGCCCGCCTCCGGCGGCACAGACGAAGGAATACCGGTGGAGAAAGAAAGAGCAGGCATGCCGGCGATCGAGGTCCAGAAACTCCGGAAAACCTACGGCGACCACGTCGCCGTGGACGACGTCTCATTCGTCGTCGAAGAGGGCGAGATATTCGGCATTCTCGGCCCCAACGGCGCGGGCAAGACGACGACCGTGGAATGCGTCGAGGGCCTGCGCAGGTACGACGGGGGCAAGGTCTCCGTCATGGGGCTCGACCCGCACCAGGACAAGGAGCAGCTGCGGCAGCACATCGGCATTCAGCTCCAGGAGAGCGAACTGCCGCCCCGGCTCAAGGTCTGGGAAGCGCTGCAGATGTACAGCACCTTCTACCGCGACCCGGCCGACTGGCGGAGTCTGATCACCGACTGGGGGCTGGAGCAGAAACGCGACAGCCGGTTCGGGCAGCTGTCCGGGGGCCAGAAGCAGCGGCTGTCCATCGCCCTCGCGCTGGTCGGCAACCCACGGATCGCGGTGTTCGACGAGCTGACGACCGCACTCGACCCCCGGGCCCGGCGGGACACCTGGGAGCTGATCGAGCGGGTCCGCGCCCAGGGCGTCACCGTCCTGCTGGTCACCCACTTCATGGAGGAGGCCGAGCGGCTCTGCGACCGCATCGCGGTCATCAGGGAAGGACGGCTGGTGGCCCTCGACACCCCGGCCGGCCTGATCTCCGCCGCCGACACCCAACAGCGCCTGCGCTTCACCCCCTCCGCCCCGCTGGACGACACCCTGCTGACCGCGCTGCCCGAGGTCACGTCGGTGACCCGGACCAACTCCCGGGTGACGGTGACCGGCACGGAGAACCTGGTGTACGCGGTGGTCTCGGCCCTCGCCCGGCACGGGATCGTCCCCGGCGAACTGCGTCTGGAACAACCGACGCTGGAGGACGCCTTCGTGAAGCTCACCGGTTCGGCGCCGGGCCACTGACGCCGTGCCACGACCGACCGACGCCGGGCCGCACCGGCCCCAAGACGACCTGCTGCCGGCCCCTGCGGCAGCCACCCCGACCGAAGGGCGGCCGCCGGCCGCCAGGAGGACACGCATGACCGGGCGCTCCCAGCTCACCCTCGTCGAGACGAAGCTCTTCCTCCGCGATCCGACCGCGGTGTTCTTCGTCATCGCACTGCCGCTCGTGCTGCTGCAGATCTTCCACATCATCACCGGCAACTCGGACGACACCCCTGCCAAGAAGGCGGCGATGGCGGCGTTCGTCCCGGCCATGGCGATCTCGATGTGCCTCACCATGCTGTCGCTGAACCTGCTGCCCACCACCCTGGCGACCTACCGGGAGAAGGGCATTCTGCGCCGGATGGCGGCCAGCCCCGTCCACCCCGTCAACCTGCTGCTCGCCCAGCTCGTCATCAACCTGGCGACCGCCGTCCTGGGGGCGTTGCTGGTCCTCGGTGTCGGACGGCTCGCGCTCGACACGGCGCTGCCGGAACAGGTGCCCGCCTTCCTGCTGACGTTCTTCCTCGGCGCCTGGGCACTGTTCTCGGTCGGCCTGGTCGTCGCCGCGGTGGCGCCGGGAAGCCGCGCGGCGACCTCGATCGGCCTGTCGTTGCTGTTCCCCAGCCTGTTCTTCGGAGGGGTGTTCCTCCCGAAGGAGCAACTGCCCGACACCGTCTCCACCATCGGGGACTACACCCCCCTCGGCGCCACCCTGCAAGCCCTGCGGGACTCCTGGGAAGGCCACTGGCCGCAGACCCTGCACCTGGTCGTCCTCGTGGTCGTCGGCACCCTGTGCAGCGTGCTGGCGGCCAGGCTGTTCCGCTGGCAGTGACCCGCCGGCAGTGAGATGGGACAGGACCCGGGCCGGCCTCCGCAGCGCACGCGAGGCGGAGGCCGGCCCGGGTCTCCCCCGCACGCACAGTCGATCGCTGATCAATGGACGGCCGCAGCCTCAGAGAACCAGTAACGGTAAAGGAATCACTGATGGAGTACACCTACCTCGGCCGCACGGCCCTCCAGGTGAGCCGGCTCTGCCTGGGCACGCTGAACCTGGGGGTCCGGGCGACCAGGGACGAGAGTTTCGAGATCATGGACCGCGGCCTGGCCCGCGGGATCAACTTCTTCGACACCGCCAACCAGTACGGCTGGCAGGTCCACAAGGGCTTCACGGAGGAACTGCTCGGCGAGTGGTTCGCCCAGGGCGGTGGCCGCCGCGACCAGGTCGTGCTCGGCACCAAGGTGTTCAACCCGATGAGCGACCGCCCCAACGACGGCGGCCTGTCCGCCCGCCACATCATCGCCTCCTGCGAAGCCTCGTTGCGCCGGCTGCGGACCGACTGGATCGACCTCTTCCAGATGCACCACATCGACCGCCACGCCCCCTGGGAGGAGGTCTGGCAGGCGATGGAGATGCTCACCCAGCAGGGCAAGGTCCGGTACGTGGGCTCGTCCAACTTCGCCGGCTGGCACATCGCCGAGGCGCAGGAGGCCGCGGCGCGCCGCAACTTCCTCGGCATCGTGTCCGAGCAGTCCGTCTACAACATGGTCACCCGCTACGTGGAGCTGGAACTCATCCCGGCCGCCCAGCGGTACGGGGTGGCCGTCCTCGCCTGGTCGCCCCTGCACGGGGGGCTGCTGAGCGGCGCGCTGCGCAAGCTGGAGGAGGGCACCGCCGTCAAGACCGCGCAGGGGCGGGCGATGGAGGCGCTGGAGAAGCACCGCGACGCCGTCGCCGCGTACGAGAAGCTGTGCGCCGGCATCGACGCCGACCCGGCCGAGGTGGGCCTGGCCTGGGTCATGTCCCGGCCCGGGATCACGGCCCCGGTCATCGGCCCGCGCAGCACCGGTCAGCTCGAGAGCGCCCTGAACGCCCTGGACCTGAAGCTGACGGACGAGCTGCTGGCCGAGATCGACACCCTGTTCCCGCCCGTCGGCAACGGCGGGCCCGGCCCCGAAGCGTGGGCGTGGTGAATGCCCTCGCGACCCGCGTCGCGCGCTCCGCGCACGCGGCCGACAGCTCCACGGTCACGCTGTCCGGCTTCCACGACTGGCTCGACGAGCGCCGCCGGGCCGATGCGTCGAGGATCGAGCGCATCCCGTTCGCGGCCATGCGCGGATGGGGCTTCGAGCCGGGTTCGGGCAACCTCGTCCACGACAGCGGTCGGTTCTTCAGCGTCGAAGGCCTGGACGTCAGCATGCCGGGCCGCGCGGTCGAGACGTGGACCCAGCCGATCCTCAACCAGCCGGAGATCGGCATCCTCGGCGTCATAGCCAAGGAGTTCGACGGTGTGCTGCACTTCCTCATGCAGGCCAAGATGGAGCCCGGCAACTGCAACGGGCTGCAGCTCTCGCCGACCGTGCAGGCCACCCGCAGCAACTACACCCGGATCCACCGGGGCGCGGCCGTCCCCTACGTCGAGTACTTCCAGCGGCCCGGGCGGTACCGGATCCTCGCCGACGTGCGCCAGTCCGAGCAGGGCTGCTGGTTCTACCGCAAGCGCAACCGCAACATCATCATCGAAGTGGACGAGGACATCGAGGTCCTGGACGGGTTCCACTGGCTGACCCTGAGCCAGCTGCATCAACTGCTCGTCGTCGAGGACCTGGTCAACATGGACTCGCGCAGTGTCCTCGCCTGTCTGCCCTTCCCGTTCCACGGATGCGGCGTGGGCGACGCCGGCCCGCACGCCGTACCCGTCGGCACCGACCTGCTCAGCTGGATCACCGAGGCCCGCACCCGGTACGACCCGTGCGCCGCGCGCATCCCGCTGAACAGGGTGCTCCACTGGCAGCGTTCGGCGGACCGCATCTCCCACGAGACCGGCGGATTCTTCAGCGTCATCGCGGTGGACGTCCAGGCCGGCGGCCGCGAGGTCCGCAGCTGGTCCCAGCCCATGATCGAGCCGCACGGCACCGGCCTGTCGGCCTTCCTGACCCGACGCGTCGACGGCACCCTGCAGGCGCTCGTGCACGCACGCGTGGAACCGGGATACACCGACGTCCTGGAGCTCGCCCCCACCGTGCAGTGCACGCCCGAGAACTACACCCATCTGCCGGCCGCCGCCCGGCCGCCGCTCCTCGACCAGGTGGCCGGGGCACCGCCCGAGCGGGTGCTCTTCGACTCGGTCCTCTCGGAGGAGGGCGGGCGTTTCTACCACGCCCGCAACCGCTATCTCGTCGTCGACGCCGACCCCGGCCTCCGCGACGCCGATCCCGGCCCCGACTACCGCTGGATCCCGGTCCCGGAACTCGTCGGGCTGATCCGGCACAGCCACTACCTCAACATCGAGGCCCGTACGCTGATCGCCTGCCTGCAGAGCGTGGACGCTCCGACGGCGCTGCGGTAGCGGGCGGACCGCTCCCGCTGCCGCCCGCCGCCCCACCCGGGCCTTCTCCGGTGCTGTGCCGAGGGCTCGCGGGACGCGAGCCCGTGCATGGGTGGGGTGGCGGGCCGCGGCGCGGTGTCAGTCGGTGCCGAACAGGGTGCGGGCGAAGTACTGGGTGTCGAAGAACTCGCGCATGACGGTGATCCGCCCGTCCGCCACCGTGAAGAGCGCGCTGATGTGGATGAGGTACGGTGCCCCGGTCCTGGTCGTCGAGTGCGAGACGCACTCGACCGCGACCTGGTCCCCCTCCGCGATCACGTGTTTGACGTCGACCGAGTAGTCGGCGTCGGGAGCGAAGCGCTCGCCCATGGGCACCATGAACCTCTCGATGACTTCGGCCGGACCGTGCCAGGCCCCCGCCACCGGGTGGGTGCCGGGGATGTGGAAGACCGTCTCCGGGGAGAGCGTCTCCAGCAGCACGGTCAGGTCCTTCTCGCGCAGTGCCTGGAGGTACCGCAGGACCACGCTCTTCGCGTCGGGGGCGGCCGGCCGGCTCGTCACTGTGTTCCGATCGTGAACAGCTTCGGGGTGAGGGCGCGCTCGAAGGGGGCCATGAGGACCGACACGGGGGCGAAGCGGAGGTAGGCGTCGCGCAGCGCCCGCTGCACGGGCTTGTCCAGTTGCTCCACCGCGCCGAGCCGGCGGGAGACCTCGACCATTTCCCGGGTCCGCTCCCGCCGCAGATCCTCGTAGGCGCGCAGCGCGGCCACCGGGTCGGAGAGCGCGCTCAGGCACTGGGCCAGCACCACGGCGTCCTCCATCGCACTGCTGCCGCCCTGGCCGAGGCTGGTCAGCATCGGGTGCGCCGCGTCCCCCAGCAGGGTCACCGGTCCCTCGCCCCACTGCTCGAGGAACGGACGGTCCTGGGCCGGTACGCCGACGATGGTCTCGGCGGGGGTGACCCGGATCGCCTCGCGCACCTCGTCGGCCCAGCCGGCGAAGGCCCGGACGATCTGTTCCTTGTCCCCGTTCCAGCTGCGGGCGGATTCCGCGGACATGTTGGCCGTTCCCCACCAGTAGACCCGGCCGTGGCCCACGTCGTGGAGGCCGAAGCGGCGGCCGAGACCCCAGTAGTGGGCGTTGAGACCCTGGGTGAACTTCGGGTGCTCGAACGGGGTCACCGCCAGCCAGCAGATGAAGCCGCCGTCGGTGGGCGCTCCGGCACCCGTGCGCTGGCGGCGGATCGCCGAGTTGATGCCGTCGGCCCCGATGAGGATGTCCCCGGTGTCCTCCCGCCCGTCCTCGAAGCGGACCCGGACGCCGTCCTCGGTCACCTCGTACTCCGTGGCGGTCGCGCCCACCTCGATCGGGCAGTCGCCGAGCGCGTCGAGCAGCGCCGCCTGCAGGTCGCCCCGGTACATGGCGACGCTCGGTGCGCCGATCCGGTCGCAGGCGTCCTTGAACGGCAGGGACCGCAGCAGCCGGCCCCGGCTGTCCAGGAGATCGCTGCGCAGCAGGATCCCGCCTCGTTTCTCCAGGCCGAGGTCGATGTCCAGGGCACGCAGCGCGGCCAGCGCGTTGGTCATCACGGAGATGCCGAACCCGGCCGGTCGTATCTCGTGTGCGCGTTCGTACACCACGGCCTCGACGCCGACGCGGCGCAGGGTGACGGCGGCCGTGAGGCCACCGATCCCCGCCCCGATGACAAGAGCCTTGCGGCGTCTCGTGTGCTGTGTCATGTCACTCTCCTTCGGATACGGAAGGGCTTGGCGGAACGGGGCTCGACGGAGCAGAGCCCGGCGGAGCAGAGGTCGGCGGAACGGGGTCGGAGGTGCCCGCCCGGGCCAGCGCGGCCACGATCCCGGCCACCTCGCGCACATGCGGCTCCTCCATCAGCGTGAGGTGGTCGCCGGGCACCGCGACGACCTCCACCACCCCGCCGGTCATGGAGTGCCAGCCGTTGGCCGGGTCCTCGTACCGGGTGCCCGCCGTGCTGTGCATCGGCAGGAGCACCTGCGGCAGCGGCTCGGTCGCCCGGAGCACGGTGATGTCGACGGACGCGGCATCGGGCTGGTACGTGAGCGTGGACCGCCAGTGCGCCGCGTACATCTCGAACAGCCGGCGCACCAGCGCCCCGTTGCTGTCCGCGGGCAGCACCCCCAGGTCGGCGGCGAATCCGGCGATGAACGTGAACTTCTCTTCGAGAGTGGTGAGTTCTTCGGGGACGTCCACCTTCGGGGCGTCGCCGCCGCGCCCCAGCAGCAGCAGTTCCCAGAAGAACCACCCGAGGAGCGCGTCGTCGGAGTACGCCACGCGCCGGGATTCCGGGCCGAGCGCGACGGTGTCCAGCAGGATGACCTTGCCGACCTCCTCCCCCGCCGCCCGCAGCTGGCGGGCCATCTCGAAGGCGACGAAGCCGCCGAAGGACCAGCCGCCGAGGGTGTACGGGCCTTCCGGCTGGACCCGCCGCATGGCGGCGATGTAGCCCGCGGCGATGCCGGGTATCGAGTTCAGCGGTGTGGTGCCCACATCGCCGCCGGCGGCCTGGAACGCGTACAGCGGCTGGTCCTCGGGCAGGTGCCGGGCGAAGGGGATGTAACACAGCACGTTGCCGCCCATCGGGTGGACGAGGAACAGCGGCCGTCTGGTACCGGCCGGGCGGATCGGTACGAGCGGATCGAAGCGCGGTGCGGTGGCACCGGACCGCAGCAGCTCCGCCAGGGCGGCCACGGTGGGTGCGGCGACGAACGCGGAGATGGGGACGGTGACCCCGTACCGCTGCTCGATCAGGACGACGAGCCGCATCGTGGTGATGGAGGTGGCGCCCAGCTCGAAGATGGAATCGTCGACCCCGATCCCCCCGACGCCGAGCAGTTCGCCGATCACGGCCGCGAGGGCGCGTTCCAGCGCGTCGCGGGGTGGCGTCGTGTCCCGCGGTACGGGCCGGGTGAGGGGCAGGGTGCGCAGCGCCTGGTCGTCGCGTTTGCCGCTCGGGGTCAGCGGCATGCGGGGCAGCCACTCGAAGTGCGTCGGGACCATGTACGGCGGCAGCGTCGTGTGCAGTTCCTCCCGCAGCCCGCGCAGGTCGGTCCGGTCGGCGGAGCCGACCAGGAAGGCGACGAGCGACATCTCCCCGGCCGCCTGCTCCCTGGCCACCACCGCGGCCTCCTGGACGCTGACGGCCGGGTGCCGGGCCGCGACGCGGCCGATGGCCAGTTCGGTCTCGGCGGGTTCGACGCGGTAGCCGCGCACCTTGACCTGGGCGTCGGAACGCCCCGCGCAGACGATGGCCCCACCGGGGAGGACGAAGCCCAGGTCACCGGTGCGGTACGCGATCCGGTGCGTGGTGCCGGTGCCGGTGTCGGTGTCGGTGTCCGGGGGGAGGGCGGCGAAGCGTTCGGCGGTCAGCTCCGGGTCGCCGAGGTAGCCGTCCGCGAGACAGACGCCGGAGATGTGGATTTCGCCCTGCACGCCGACCGGCACGGGGCGCCCCCGCCCGTCCAGTACCCGGACCTCGGCGCCGTCGATGGGGCTGCCGATCGGAGCGAGCGCGGGGAACCCGGCCGGATCGCCCGTCATGGTGTGGCTGGTCACCACGTGCGACTCGGTCGGACCGTACTGGTTCTCCAGGAGCGCTCCGGGCAGGGTGCCGAGGAACCGGCGGATCGCGTCGGTCACCCTCAGCTGCTCGCCGGAGGAGATCACCACGCGGAGCCGGCGCGGGGCGAGCCCGTGGGCGACCGATGCCTCGGCGAGTTGCTGGAGGGCGACGTACGGCAGGAAGATCCGTTCCACCCCGTCCGCGTCGAGCAGCCGCGACAGGGCGGCCATGTCCCGGCGCTCGGACTCGGAGACCACCCGCAGGGTGCCGCCGGAACAGAGGGTGGAGTAGATCTCCTGGAAGGAGACGTCGAAGCTGAGCGGCGCGTACTGCGCCGTGACGCCGCCGACGGCACCGCCGGCCTGCCGGGTCTGCCAGTCGATCAGGTTCGCCAGGGAGCGGTGCGGCATGGCGACGCCCTTGGGCCGGCCCGTGGAGCCGGAGGTGAACAGGATGTACGCGAGGCTGTCGGGATCGAGGGGGCCCGGCGGCAGAACGGCGGGCACGGGCTGGTCGGGCGCTTCCTGCTCGG
This sequence comes from Kitasatospora sp. NPDC092286, assembly GCF_044755565.1. Lineage (NCBI taxonomy): Bacteria > Bacillati > Actinomycetota > Actinomycetes > Kitasatosporales > Streptomycetaceae > Kitasatospora > Kitasatospora sp. NPDC092286. Next base: position 15,278 of record NZ_JBIVRD010000039.1, read on the forward strand.
GCGCGGGCCGGTCGGAGAAGAGCGACTCCGCCGGGAGGACCAGGCCGGGGTCGGCGACGAGGTGGGCACGGGAGTGCTCCGCGATCACCCGGAAGGGCCGGGCCCGCTCCAGCATGGTGGCGAGCCGGGCCCGCGGATAGCTCGTGTCCAGCGGGACGCTCGCGGCACCGGCCCTGGCGACACCGAGGATCACGGCGATCGCCTCCGGTGACCGGTCCATGGCGATCCCGATCCGGGCACCGGGCCGGACGCCGGTCGCGAGCAGCCGCCCGGCCACCCGCTCCGCGGCCCCGTCCAGCTCCCGGTAGGTCCACTGCCGGCGCTCCCCGCCGCTGCCGGCCATGACGGCGACGGCGTCCGGGGTCTCGGCGGCCTTCCGGCCGAAGAGCCCCACCACGTCGGCCGGCGCGGCGGTGCCGTGGCCCGCCCGGGAGGGCGCGGCGGGCAGGAAGTCGTGCCCGGGGGCCTCGTCCGGATGCGTGACGATGCGGTGGAGCACGTCCGCGTACGTGTCGGCGAAGAGCTCCGCCTGCGCCGGGGTGAACGTGCGGCCGTCGCCGTCGACCCGCAGCCCGAGGCGGCCGTCGACCGGGTCCGTGAAGGCGTTGACCAGCAGCTGGAAGTTGGTCTCCTCCCAGGCCAGGAAGGACTCCAGCCGGACCTCGGGCAGCCGCAGCACGTCGGAGAGCACGTGGAAGTGGACGTAGTTGAAGGCGGTGTGGAGCACGGTGGCGCCGCCGAGGTCCTCCTGCATCGCGCTCAGCGGATAGTGCTGATGGGCGTGGCCGGAGCGTTCCTGGTGGAACAGTGCCCGCACGGCTTCGAGCCGGCTGCCCGGGGCGGGACGGTCACGGCCCTCCAGCCGTACGGGGACGGTGTTCAGGAAGAGCCCGCTCATGCGGTCCGCGCCGTCCCGCTCCGGCCGGCCGTGGGTGATCAGCCCGACGGCGAGGTCCCCGTCGCGTGGGGAGAACACCTGCAGCGACTGGCAGTACGCGGCGAAGAGGACCGACTTCACGGGTACCGCGTGCCGGCGGGAGAACGCGCGTACCCGCTCGGCCAGTTCGGCCGGGAGCACGGCGTGGTGCACGACCGCCCGGCCACCGCGGGGCGGCTCGGCCGGGGCGAAGCCGTCGAGCCGCAGGGCCTTGGTGCCGGCGAGCACGCCCGCCCAGTGGTCCCGCGCGTCCCGGTCCGCGAGCGCCGCGCGCTCGGCCCGTACGTGGTGGGCCGGGCTCGGGTGCGGACCGGGCGGGACGGGGCCGATGTCCGCCCCGGCGGAGTGCAGGTAGTCCCGCAGGAGCTCGCTCAGGAGGCCCGCGACACTGCCGCCGTCCAGCAGGGCGTGGTGGAAGCTGAGGACCAGGTCGACGCCGCTCTCGCGGACGTGGGCCCGGAAGAGGTACAGCGGTGCCTTCTCGAACCGGTACCGGTGGAAGCGGCGTTGCTCGACATGCTCCCGGACGGCCGCGTCGGCCTCGTCGGGCCGGAGCCCCCGCAGGTCGACGGTCTCCAGGCCACCGGTGATGCCCGGGTGCACGACCTGCATCGGTTCCGCGCAGCCGCCGAGGTCGAAGGAGGAGCGGAGCGCGGGGTGCCGTGCGACCAGACGGTCGAAGGCCTGCCGGAAGCGGTCCTCGTCCCACGCCATCGCCAGGCGGTACTGGAACACGTCGTGGTAGACGGCGGAGTCCTCGTACTGGCGGCTGTGGTAGACGAGGCCGAGTTGCAGCCGGGTGAGCGGGAAGGCGTCGACGGCGCCCTCCAGCCGCGCCCGGTCCACCCGCGACACGAGTTCGAACGGAGCCGGTTCGGTGTCGGCCCCGGTGTCGGCGACCGTGGTGGCGCGGGCGGCGAGTGCCGCCACCGTCGGATGCCAGACGAGGTCGTTGAGCGCGAAGTGGATGCCGCGCCGCTCGGCCAGCGCCCGGATGCGGATCATCAGGATCGAGTCGCCGCCGAGGGCGTAGTAGTCGTCGTGGACGGAGATGGGCCCCGTGCCGAGCACCTCGGCCCAGATCCCGGCGAGGACGGCCTCGGCCTCGGTACGGCGGGAGGGGTCGTCCTCCCGCCGGTCGGAGCCCGGCTCCGGGTCGGGGAGCCGGTTCCGGTCGGCCTTGCCGTTCGGGGTCAGCGGAATCCGGTCGAGCGGGACGAGCCGGGCCGGGAGCATGAACTGCGGTAGGATCCCGGCCAGTTGCTCACGGAGTCCCGCCGGGTCGGGGGCGGGATCGCCGGCGACGTAGTACCCGGCCAGGAAGGCCCCCCCGTCCGGGCGGGTGCGGTGCACGACGACGGCGTCACGCACGCCCGGAAGCCGCGAGAGGGCGTCCTGGACCTCGCCGAGTTCGACCCGGTTGCCACGGATCTTGACCTGGTCGTCCACGCGGCCGAGATATTCGAGGTTGCCGTCGGCGAGCCGACGGGCGAGATCGCCCGTACGGTACAGCCGGCCGCCGGGCACGAGCGGCTCGGTGCGGAACTTCTCCCGGGTCAGTTCCGGGCGGCCGAGGTAGCCGCGGGCGAGCCCGACACCGCCGATCCACAGTTCGCCCGGGACACCGACCGGTTGCGGCGTCCCGTTGGGAGCCATGACATACAGGTCGGTGTTGTCGATGGGGCGCCCGATCGGGACCCTGGCGACGGGCCCGGCCGCTCCTCCGGGGCACTCGTACACCGAGACGTCGACGGTGGCCTCCGTCGGGCCGTACAGGTTGACGAGTACGGGCGGTTCGCCCGTCTCCCCGCCGGCGCCGAAGACCCGGTGGAACTGCTCGACCCGCGCCGGAGGCAGCGCCTCGCCGCTGCAGAAGACCCGGCGCAGCGTCCGGGCGCCGCCGCGGAGGCCGGGGTTCTCCTCCAGCAGGTCGAGGAAGGGGCCCAGCATGGACGGCACGAAGTGCAGCACGCTGACGTTGCGGTCCGCGACGCTCCGCAGGATCTGCCGGGGGTCCTTCTCGTCGCCCGGCGGCAGGAGGGCGACCCCCGCGCCCTCGATGCCCCACCAGAAGAGTTCCCACACCGATACGTCGAAGGAGGCGGGTGTCTTCTGCAGCAGAACGTCGTCGGTCCCGATCGGGTAGGCCCGCTGCATCCAGGCGAGCCGGTTCACCACGGAGTGGTGTTCGACCATCACGCCCTTCGGCTGCCCGGTCGAGCCGGAGGTGTAGATGACGTACGCGAGAGCGCGGCCGTCGCCGACCGGCTCCAGGGGGCCCTCCGGACCGTGCAGAAGGTCGTCGGTCCGGAGCACGGGGGCGTCCGTCGCCGGGAGGTCCGCGTCCGCGTCGACCAGCACGACCTTCGCCCCGCTGTCCGCCAGCACGAAGGCGACCCGCTGGGCGGGGTATCCGGGGTCGACGGGAACATAGGCGCCACCGGACTTGAGCACGCCCAGCACGGCGGCCAGTTGACGGGGGCTCCGCTCCATGAGGACGGCCACCCGGTCGTCCGGGCCGACACCGCGGGCTCTCAGCGCGCGGGCGACCTGGTTGGCGCGGGCATCGAGCCCGGCGTAGGTGAGCACGCCGCCGTCCGCCGCGAACACCGCGGGCTGGTCGGGCACCCGCGCGGCCCGCTCCTCGAACAGGCCGTGCAGGGTCTTCCCGGCGGCGTACGGCACCCGCGGACCACGGGCGAGGCGCAGCATCGTCTCCTGCTCGGAGTCGGTGAGCACCCCCAGTTCCCGGGCGGGGCGTTCCGGCTTTTCGAGCCCCTGGGTGAGGAGTTCGGTGAGATGCCCGGCCACCGAGGCGATGGGGAGGTCCGCGTCGAACACGTCCAGGGCATGGTTCAGGTCGATGGTCAGATCCGTCGTACCGGGGAAGACCGTGACGTTGACGGAGAGCGCCTCCCGGTCGTGCGGCGGCGCGAAGTGCCGGGCCGGCGCGATGTCGACGCCGTCCAGCCGGGTCAGCTGCTTCAGCGGCAGGTACGAGAACGTGACGTCGAAGAGCCTGCGCTCACGGGTCCCGGTGGCGGCGGTGAGCCCCCGTAGGGCCTCACCGGCCGGCAGCCGCTGGTGCTCCTGCAGCGCCGCGATCGATTCCTGCACGTCGGCGACGATGTCGGCGAGTGCCTTGTCTTCCGGTACGTCGATCCGCAGCGCGTGCGTGGTGGCGTACAGCGTGACCACCGCCAGTTCGTCCCTGGTCCGGCGGTTCAGCAGCGGCACCCCGACCACCGCGTGATCGGTCCGGTGGACCCGGGCCAGGTAGACGCCGAGTGCGGCCAGCAGCCAGGTGAAAGGCGAGCCGCCCTGCTTCTTCATGCGCTCGACGAGGTGGGCCTCGACGGTGAACGAGTGCTGGCCGAAGCCGGGACGGACCGGCGTTCCGGGCCCACCGCGCGCCGGAGCCGGGGCCTGGGTGGTCGCATCCGGTCGGCGGGGGAAGAAGGCCGGCTCCATGCCGGAGAGTGCGGCGAGGTGGAAGGAGTGGTCCTTCTCGTGGTCCGGGGAGGAGAAGTACGCGGCGCGTTCCCGGGCCACGGCCAGGACGGACGGTGCCGGTCCGGGGGTCGGGGGCCGCTCTCCCCTGCCGCGCCGGGCGTAGTCCTTCAGGATCTCGTTGCGGAGACGGTCGGCGGCCCAGCCGTCGACGAGGAGATGGTGGAACGTGATGTGGAGGTACTGGACGCTGTCGCTCTCGCGGAGCACCGCCGCTTCGAAGAGCGGGCGGTCGAACAACGGGAACGGAGTGGCTCTCGCGGTCTCGCGCCAGGCGCGGCACGCCGCGGCCGGATCGGGTTCCCGGGCGAAGTCGATCAATCGGACGACGGATTCCCCGGGCTCCGTGCCGGGGTGATCGGCCAGCCACTGTAAGGGGACGCCCTCGCGTTCGTCGAAACGCAGCCGGAAGGTGTCGTGGCGCTCCAGCGCGCGAACCATGCACAGCCGGAGAAGTTCGAGGTCCATGCGGCCGGTGAACCTCTGGTACATGGCCGTGACGAATTGCGGGCTGCCCGGCGACTGGGCCTCGGCGGCCCAGATGTCCAGTTGATAGGGCGTCAGTGGGCGGGGTTCGGTGGGCGCGTCGTTTTCCGGCGGTGGCACGGTCGATTCGGGCGGACTCTGCGAACTCATTACTGCATCCCCCTGCCTGTTGGTCAACGTCTTCACGGTCCGTTACACAGGTGAGCAAAGGTTTGTCGCGAGGCGGTCGACGATCCGGCGGCCGGACAAGGAAAAGCCGCCTGCGGCGAGCACCGGCGACGGTCGGCACGCTCGGCACGGGTGGAACACCGCACGGCGGCCGCAAAGGAGCGAATTCATCGCCGAAACAGCCGGTGTGACCCGGGATCGATTTTCGGGCGCTTTACCGCTGCCCGACCGCCTCGTGCGCCGGGCGGGAAACACCATTCATGATCCCGCGTGAAACCAGGGTCAGAACAGACGAATGCTTTCAAACAGCGTGATCACACGCCTCCCCGCCCCCTGGGTCTTGGCGATTTGGCGCAGCCAGGCGCCCCTCCCCGTCTGATGCAATCATCGCCGCCCCTAGGGATGATATGGAGATTTTCTAAATGCCGTCAAGAGAAAAATGGGGCGCGAGGGACGTGGACGAAGGTCTGCGCCGGTCGGGTCAGGGCCCGGCCGGCCGCCCGGTTCCCGCCCCGGGCGGGCGGCCCCTCCCGGTGATCACCGCTCGACGGGCGCCCCTGGTCCAGGGGGGCCGGCCGGTGCTCCGTGGGAGGCGAGGAGGTGTGCGACCGGATCGGCGCTGCCCGACGTGCTCAGTTCCTGCACCAGCTCGCAGTTCCTGGCGATCCGGTCGGCGACCCACGCGCGCAGCCACTCGGACAGCTGCGGAAGCGGCAGGTCGGACGGGGCCAGTCCGGCGAGCACACAGCCGGTTGCCGCCGCACCGCCGACGTTGACGACCACGTCCGGCAGTACGGTGTGACCGGACTCGCGCAGCAGCCGGCGGGCCGGTGCGGTGCAGCTCATGTTTCCGCCCTCGACCACCATCCGGGCCCGGACCGCGGGCACCGCGTCCTCGTCGACCGCGAAGGCGGATGCCGCCAGTACCAGCACGTCGGCGTCGACGTGCAGCCACGCCTGCCCGGGCCCGTGGACCCTGACCTCCGCGGGCAGCCGCGTCCGGTCGATCGTGCCGTCGCCGCTGGTGAGCGCGGTGAGTTCGGCGACGGGCAGTCCGCGCTGATCCTCGACGGTGCCCCGTACGTCGGCCACCGCCACCACCCGGTGGCCATGGGCGGCCAGGTGGCCGGCCACCGCGCGCCCGACGGTGCCGAAACCCTGGATCGCGATGCGCTGCGGGGTTCGCGCACCGGAGGCACGCAGCGCGCCGAGCACCGCGACGGCCACCCCGAACCCGGTGATGTCGGCCATGTGGTCCCACAGTTCGGCCCAGCCGACGGTGAGGCGGGTGGTGCCGGCCCGGCGGGCGACGTCGTATCCGGCGGCTTCGAAGGCCAGTTGCCGGTCGGCGTAGGTGGTGCCCTGGTCACAGCCCAGGTACACCCCGCCGTGCAGGAGCGGGGCGGCGGCGCGGCCGAACCCCCGCATCACCGTACGCCGCTCGACGGCGGCCCCCGGGACGGGCGCGATGCCGGCCTTGGCGCCACCGATGGGGAGGCCGACCAGCGCCAGCTTCTGGGTCATCGCCCTGGCGAGGTGGGCGAGTTCCCGCTCGGTCACCGTCGGGGTCATCCTGGTGCCTCCCAGGGCCAGCCCGTCGACCATGGAGTCGACGACGACCCATCCTCGCGCTTCGCACCCCGGCATGTTCAACGTGGTGGAGAGCATGGGCCCGGTCACCCGGCGCGCACCGGGCCGGGGCAGTGCCTGGTTCACCGCGCACCGGTTTCCGGAGCGGTCCGCAGGCTCCGGGGGCGCATGTCGGTCCAGACGCGTTCGATGTGCGCGAGGCAGTCGTCCTTCGCGCCGCGCACACCGACCTCGCGCCAGCCCGCCGGCGGCTCGCGGTCGGCGGACCAGATCGAGTACTGCTCCTCGTCGTTGACGACGACCTTCCACTGCTCGGGTGCTTCGCCGGTCATGCCGTTACCTCCAGGTGTCGGTGGTTGCACGGTCCGCCGGGCGGCGGGCCGGTGGGGCCGGTGGGGCCGGTTCGCGGCCGGCGCCGCGGCGGGCGTCGAAGTCGTCCAGCCAGCCCGGCAGGCTGGCGGCGCGCAGGAGGCCCGTCCCGATGAGCACACCGGCGAAGCCCTCCCGGAGCAGCCGGGCGGCGTCGTCCGGGCGCTGGATGGCACCGGCGCTCACCGCGCACCGGGTACCGCTGCTCAGCACCGCGGGCAGCAGCGACGTACTGCGCCCGAGGTCGCCCGCGCCGCGTTCGCGGGTGGCGATGTCCTTGTTGTTCACCGCGACCACGCACTCCTCGGCGCGTGGCAGGCGGCGGATCTCCTCCTCGGTGGTCACCTCGACGAACGGCGTCAGGCAAAGCCGCAGGCTGACGTCGATCAGGTGGCCCAGGGTGGACCGCGGCAGCAGCCCGGCGGTGAGCAGGACGGCGGACGCGCCGCTCTCGCGGGCCTGGACCAGCTGGCTCCGGCGGGTCAGGAAGTCCTTCTGCAGCACGGGGAGATCCGTCGCTTCCACGACCTCGCGCAGCAGGTCCCGGGTGCCGCCGAACCATCGCCCGGTCACGACGGAGAGGCACGGCGCGCCGGTGTCCTGGTAGTCGGCGACCAGGCGGGCGACCGATCTGCCGCCGAACAGATCGCGGCCATCGGCGTCCTGCCGCTTGAGTTCCATGATCACCGGTCGGCGGGCGTCCAGCAGCGCTTCGGCGAACCCGGCCGTCATGGGGCCGCCCCGGTGTCGTCCGGCGCCCGCCAGCCCCGCCGCACCGCCGTGACCCGGTCGGCCCGCAGCCGTCCGGCGGGGTCTCTGGCCGCGGTGTCCACGTCGATCCCCAGGAACAGGGGGTGTTCCACCACGGCCCGGTAGCCCTCCCGGTTGCCGGCCGAGATGCCGCCGGCGAGCAGGAACGGTCGCGAGATGCGGTCCGCGATCTCAAGGACGGCCCCGCGGTCCACCTGCCGCCCGGTACTGCCGATCCGGCCGTCCTCGGCGACCGCGTCCAGCAGGAAGAGGTCCGTTCCGGCCCGCTCGTACGCCGCGATCAGGGACCGCTCCGCGCGGGTGTCCGCGCCTACGTGCAATACCTTGATCACGTCGAGATCCGCGGCGCTCTTCAGCGCGCGGACCATGCCCGGCGACTGGTAGCCGTGCAGTTGGACGCACCGCACCCGTGCACCGGCCGCCGCCTCGCGCAGTGCCCCGGCGTCGTTGAGGAAGGTGACGAGTACCGGCCGCAGCCGGGCCGTGCGGTGCGCGGCCGCGGCCAGTACCGACAGCTCAGCGGCCGACAGCTCCGCCCGGCCCCCGGGGATGCCGTGCCACAGGCCGACGAGATCGGCTCCGGCGGTGTCGAGCACCTCCACGTCCCGCGCCGAGGTGGCTCCGCATATCTTGACCAGCATCAGGCGTCACAGCCCCATCATCGCCGCGATGCGGTTGCGCTGGATCTCCGAAGTACCCGAGTAGATCGGGCCGGCCACCGCGTCACGCACGTCCTTCTCCAGGCCGTACTCGGTCAGGTACCCGCTGCCGCCGAAGATCTGCACGGCCGCCAGCGCGGAGGCGAGGTTGCTCTCACTGGCGAGCAGCTTGCTGACGGCGATGTCCGTCGTGACGTTCTCGCCGTCCGTCAGCCGGACCGCCGTGTCGTAGAGCCATTTCCGCGCGGTGTCCAAGCCGATCCTCATGTCCACGATCTTGTTGGAGATCGACTGGTACGAGCCGATCGGCCGGCCGAACTGGACTCGTTCCTTGGCGTATTCGACGCAGCGGTCGAGCCGGTACCGCATCTGTCCGGTGGTGATGACGAAGGAGCAGAGGATCTCCCACTTCATCACGTGGTCCAGGATCAGGAACCCGGAGCCGACGCGGCCGATCACGGCGGACGCGGGGATTCTGCAGTCGTCGAAGTGCAGCTCGCCCAGCGGCGAGGTTCGCAGCCCCATCTTGCCGACGGGTCTCCCGACGAGCAGCCCAGGGGTGTCCCGCTCCACGAGGAAGGAGGTGATGCCGAGTGGCCCGCCGTCCGGGTGGGTGCGGGCGTAGACCACGAACACGTCGGCCACCGGGCCGTTGCTGACGAAGGACTTGCCGCCCCGCAGCACGAAGCCGTCGTTCTCGCGGGTCGCCGTGGTCCTCATGGCCAGCGCGTCGGAGCCGCTCTCGGTCTCGCTGATCGCGTGTGCCCCGATCGTTTCCCCCGAACAGATCCCGGGCAGGTAGCGCTCCTTGAGCTCCCGCGACCCGAACCGTTGCAGTGGAACGCCCGTACTGACCATGTGGGTGGCGACCGAGAAATTCAGTCCGCCGTCACGGCACTTCGCGCCGAGCTCTTCGAGCACGTACATGGTGGTGAGCAGATCCTGGCCGAGCCCGCCCCACTGCTCGTCGAACGGCAGACCCAGGATTCCGGACCCCTGGACCAGCTTCCACTCGTCCCGCGGAAACACGCCTTCCGCGTCCCGTTCGAGGTGGCCCGCGCTGAGCTCTTCGCACCAGCGGCCGAGCCCCTGGCGCAGGGCGGTCTGGTCGGCGTTCCATCCGATCACGTGTCAGCCCTGTCAGTACTGGGAGAAATCGGCCGAGTCCAGGCTGTGCCGTTCGCCTCCGCGCAGCGCGGGCGAGAACACGCACACCAGGCGGAGGTCCTCCTCCTGGCCGGCGATCAGGAAGTGGGCGTCATGCTGGTCGAGCGCGTAGAACGTGCCCGGTTCGATCGGGTGGGAGGTGCCGGCGGAATCCACCACCTCTCCCGTTCCCTTGATGCAGTAGCAGGCTTCCAGGTGACGCCGGTACTCCAGCCTCGACTTGGTCCCGGCGCGCACGGTGGTGTCCGTCATCGAGTAGCCCATGCCGTCGGATTCGAGAAGGAACCTGCGGCTGAGCCCATTGCCCCAGTCCACGGTCGTCACCTCGTCAAGGCGTCGGACAATCATCGGGTGTACCTCCTACCAGCTTGCTGAACAGGGTGAAAGGGTGTGCAGAAAGGCCTGGAACTCCTCGACCACGTCGGCCCGTTCGGCGAGGGCGTGCTCGATGCGGGCGACCCCGGCGCTGCCCACGACCGCGGCGTCGGCACCGAGGCCGTGCAGCACGGCGATGTCGGCCCCTGAGCGGACCCCGAATCCGACGGCGATCGGCACGGTGGCCGCTTGGCGCAACACCGCCAGTGCGGTGGCCAGTTCCTGGTGGCCGGTGGTGAGTGTGCCGCCGCTGCGGCCGTAGTGGGCCACCAGATACAGATACGCGGAGGCGCATTCGGCGGCCTCGGCCTTCACCTCGGCCGCCGACGTGGCGTAGCAGGTGGCGACCAGGGGCAGCCCGGCCTCCCGCACCGCTTCGAGACAGCTCGCCCGTAGCCGCGGCGGCAGGCCATGGACCAGCAGCCCGTCGGCACCCGAGTCGGCGACCCGGCGGACGAAGCCGGGCATGGACAGGGGTCTGACCGTGTGGCTCCAGTCGGCCAGCAGTGCCACCCGCAGGTGGCGCAGCCGGGGCAGGATCCCGCCGAGGAAGTCGAGCACCTCGTCGAGTCCGGCACCGCCTGCCAGTGCCCGTCGCGCCGACCGGCGGATGACCGCTCCGTCGGTGACGGAGTCGGGAAAGGGCACCGCCAGTTCCAGGCAGTCCACCCGGCGGTCGTCGAGCATCCGCATGAGGTCGGCCAGTACGGGCAGTGGCGGGTCTCCGGCGTTGAGGAACACCGCCAGGCCGGGCCGGTCCGGCGGTCGGCGCGCGAAGAACCCGCTCACCGCGCACCTCCCCCGTCCGCCGCCCTGCGCACCGGCCGCGCGCGCAGGCGATGGACGAGGTCGCGTGCGGCGCCGCCGCGCAGTACGTCTTCGGCCGCCTTGACCGCCTCCGTCCACTCGCCGATCAGCCCGCTCGCGACGGCCAGTGCGGCGGCGTTCAGCGCGACGGTCCGCGTCGCGAGCCCCGGACCGCTTCCGGACAGCACGCCGAGGAAGTGGTCAACCACCTCTGTCCTGCCACTGGCCGGCCGCAGTTCGGCGATCCCGCCGGAGGCCGGACCGGGAGCGTCGGCTCGCAGACGGATCTCGCCGGTGCCGTCATTGGTGTGGATGACGTTGTCGACGGAGCTGACCAGCTCGTCGATTCCCAGCCCGTTCGAGCACAGCCAGATCCTCCGGTCGGCAACGGTCGCGGCGACCTGCCGCAGAGCCGGCAGCAGCGAATGGTCCGAGACGCCCACGAGCTGGGAGGAGACCGGCATCGCGGCCAGGAAGGGGCCGACCGCGTTGATGAAGCCGCCGATCATCCGCAGATCCATCGGCACGATGCTCCTGGCCAGCGCCGCCACCTCGCGCGGGTACACGAAGTGCCCCGGGAAGGCGATGCCGAAGCGCTCCAGCATGGCATCGGTCTGCTCGTACGAGGTGGTCAGCCCGATGCCGAGACGGTCGAGCAGATCGAAGGAGCCGCAGGTGCTCGCATGGGCGCGGGATCCGGTCTTGACGATGCGGACACCCAGGACGGCGGCGACGAACGCCGCCGCCGTGGAGATGTTGAACGTGGCCGGCCCGCCTCCGGTGCCGACGATGTTGGCCGTGTTGTCCAGCCGGGCGGCGACCGCCGGCCGGCGCTCGTCGAGCGAGCGGAGCATCCCGATCAGCGTGTCCTGATCAGGCATCCGGGTGGACAGCGAGGTCAGCAGGGCCACCGTCTCGCCGGGCCGGAGAGCGCCGTCCCGCAACTGGTCCCAGAAGGACCGCCACATCTCCTGATCGACGGGGCGGTCGCGGCCGATCAGCGCACGCAGCACCTCGTGCACGGCTAGCGGGAGTCCGGCCGGCACAGCTGGGCGTGCTCGATGAACCTGCTGATCGAGCCGACGGAGCGGAAGCTGTCCGGGTCGAGGTCGAGGTCCTCGACGCACAGGTCGAACCGGTCCTCCAGCCAGGCCATCGTCTTGAGCAGACCGAGGCTGTCGATGACCCCGCCGTCCACGAGATCGTAGTCCGGGTCCAGCTCGCTCGCGCCGACGTCCGGCAGGAACTCCTCGATGATGAACTGCTTGACAACCGCGGCGTGTTTCACGTGGGCGTTCCTTCGTTTGGCTGTGCCGAGGAGCAGGCGCGCTCGACGAGCGTGTGGTCGATCTTTCCGGTGGACGTCCTGGGCAGCGGGTCGTCCACGATCCGCAGGGCCGAGGGGACGGCGGTGAGCGGAAGCCGCCGGGCACAGTGCTGACGTAGCGTCAGAGTGTTCAGCGTGCTGGCCGGGGCGCGTCGGACCACGCTTCGCAGCAGGCGGCCGGCCACCGGATCGGGCACCGCCACCACGGCCGCCTCGACGACGTCGGGATGGTCGAGCAGCACCTGCTCGACCTCATGGGTGTTGACCCGTACGCCGCGGACCTTGACCTGGTGGTCGTTTCGGCCTTCCAGGGTGATGCGGCCGTCCCGGTCGCGCCGCACGAGGTCGCCACTGCGGAAGTAGCGCAGTGTCTCCGGCCCATGGGGGTGGGTCGCGAACCTGTCCGTGTCCTGTTCCCGGCCGAGGTAACCGTCGGTCTGAAAAGGCGTCGCGACATGGAGCTCGCCGGTTCCCGGCCCGGTCAGGATCGTGCCGTCGGCGCCGACGATCACCGCGTGGACCCCGGGCAGCGGGCGGCCGATCGGGACGGGGGCGCCCGTCGGCTCGGTGCCGTCGACCTCGTACATGAAGCTGTCGTTGGTCTCGGTGCAGCCGTAGACGTTGTAGAGCCGCGCGTTGGCGAACAACCGTGGCAGTTCGGCGAGGCAGCGGGCGGGCAGGCTGTCACCGGTGAAGATGACGTGCTCGACCGTGTCGAGTGACCGGTCGCGTTCCGCGGCCGGGTCGATCAGCAGCCGGAAGAACATCGGCACCGCCTGGACGAGCTGGACCTCATGGCGGGAGACGAGATCGAGCAGGTGGCCCGCCTGGAGGGCCTGCGCCGGGTCGACCAGGACGACGCGGCCGCCGTGCCTGAGCGTGGTCCAGATGTCCAGCAGGCACAGGTCGAAGTTGAGCGGGGCGTAGTTGAGCACCGTCGTTCCCCGACGGATACCGAACTGCTCGCCGGCCCAGGTGGTGAAGCGGTCCACCGCCCCCGTGCTCAGTGGCACGATCTTCGGCTGTCCGGTGGAGCCGGAGGTGGTGAACATGAAGGACACGTCGGCCGGCTCCGTGCGGCGTGGCGCCACCAGACCCGTCGGCCCCGTCGGCCCCGTCGGCGGATCCGACGGAACCGGCCCGGGCCCGGAGGCCGGGGGGCTCTCCGGCGACAGCACGTGCCGGATGCCGGCCTGCTCGAACAACCCGTGCGGCGATCGCGGCGCCGGTGCCGGCAGCAGCAGGAAACGCCGCCCTTCCATCAGGCAGGCGAGCACCAGGGCGATCGCCGCGGGCGACTTGGCGGCCAGGATGCCGATCGGCTCGTCCGCCTCCGGGGCGAGCCGGGTGATCCGGACGCGCTCCCGGTCCGCCAGCTCATGGAGTTCACGGTAGGTCGTCTCTTCTCCGTGCCACACCAGCGCCGGATCATCAGGGTGACCGGCGGCGTGCGAGACAAATGAACTCACCAGATTCTGCTGCGGCATCATGACTTCTCCGAGTCCAGGCAACGGGTTCACTCAAATAATTCGGACCCAATGACGACCCGGTACGAAAGGGCCCTGCCCGACCGGCCCCCGGCGGCAAAAGAACTATCACATGGCACCTGCCCCGCAGAAGTGGGTTCACAGAAGCCGTCGATGACTGCACGTCAGGGCAGACTGCGCTGCCCGTCAGGGCGATGCTATCCGTCGAGCGTGTTCGATCAACATAAGTTCCCTGGTTGATCGGCGTAAAGATCCCTTGACGCCCCCTTTCCCCCCTCTTGATCTTGCGGAGCGGGACGAGCGTCACCTAGCATCCGCCGTACTGTTCGCAAAGTGGCGAATCAGCGAGGGGATTTCCATGTCGTCGAAAGTTCCCCGATCGCCGTGAAAGGTGGACCCGTCATGCCTGGCCCCGATCGGCACGTGAACGCTCCGGCAGTACTGTCGTTCGCGCAGCAACGACTGTGGTTCCTCGACCAGTTGCGGCCGGGCCGGCCGGACCACAACGTCCCGACCGCGGTTCGCCTGCGGGGCCGGCTGGAACAAGCGGCGCTCGTGCGGGCGCTGACCGAAGTCGTGCGACGCCACGAGGTGTTGCGCAGCAGACTCGTCGTCGTACACGACAGCCCGTACCAAGTCACGGAGCCGGACGAGACGTTCGTGCCGACGATCACCGATCTGACGCACTTACCGGCGGCGCGGGCGCGGGAACGGGCCCACGAGCTGGTGGCCGCCGACGCGGCGGTCCCGTTCGACCTCGGAGCCGCGCCGATGCTGCGGGCCCGGCTGATCCGAACCGCCCAGGACGACCACCTGTTGCTGCTGGTGATCCATCACATCGCCTGTGACGGCTGGTCGCTGTCGGTGCTGTGGCAGGAGTTCTCCGCCGCGTACCGGGCCGCCCTCGACGACCGGCCGGCCGCCTTGCCGGAACTGCCCGTCCAGTACGCGGACTTCGCCGACTGGCAACGGAGCCACCAGGCCGGCGCGGCACTGAACGACCAACTCGCCTACTGGCGTGAGCGGCTGGCCGACCGGAGCCCTGTGGCGTTCCCGACGGACCGGCCCCGCCCCGCGCTCTGGTCGGGCCGGGGCGACCAGGTCGGGATCGAGATCCCCGCAGAGCTCACGGACCGGATCCGGGCGCTGGGGCGCACCCACGAGGTGACGCCGTTCATGACGCTGCTGGCCGCCTTCCAGGTCCTGCTCGCGCGCTGCACGGGACAGCCCGACGTGCCGGTGGGGACACCGATCTCCGGGCGGACCCGGATCGAGGTGGAGCCACTGATCGGCTTCTTCGTCAACACGCTCGTCCTGCGTACCGACCTGTCGGACGACCCCGGCTTCACCGACGTGCTCGCCCGCGTACGGCGACACGCGGTGGAGGCCTACGCCCATCAGGACGTTCCCTTCGAGCGGCTGGTGGAGGAGCTACGGCCCGAACGCGACCTCGGCCAGCACCCGTTGTTCACGGTCATGTTCCAGCTGGACGAGCCGTCCGCGCTCCCGGCCGGCCTTCCGGGGCTTGAGGTGAGTGCCCATCAGGTCCCCAACACCGTAGTGAAGTTCGATGTCGAGGTCGCCATGACGGACTGCGGTGATCACTTCACCGGCGTGGTCCGCTATGCCGCCGATCTGTTCGCTCCCGAGACGATGCGGCAGCTCGCCCAGGACTTCCGTTCGCTGCTCGACCACCTCGTCGACAGCCCCGAGCGGCCGATTTCGGCGTGGCAGCCCCCGCTCGGCGTCCGCGTGAGCCGGTTCGGTCCCGCGGCACGGCCCGACGCCCCGGAGCCCGATGCCGGGCAGGCCGGGCAGACCGGTGCTCCCTCCACCGAGACCGAGCTTCTGGTGCTGGAGACCTGGGCCGAGGTGCTCGGTGTCACCCCGGAGGGCGTGCACAGCGACTTCTTCGAGCTGGGCGGGCATTCGCTGCTCGCGTCGAAGATCATGTCCCGCCTCGGCCGGGCGCTCGACCTCGAACTGCCGGTCGCCCTGCTCTTCTACCACCCGACCGTCGCCGAACTGGCCGACGGCATCGACGCGGCGCTGCTGGCGGACCTCGGCGCCGCCGCCGAAGCGGCACCGCTTCCCGCCGGAAAGGTCCAGCAGCCGTGAAGGCGCAGCACAGTCGACCCGGGCCGGACGAGCCGGCCGGCTCCGCGCCGGCCACCGCACGGGCGCTGCTCGACCAGCGCGTACGCGCGGCCCGGAGAAGGGCCGCCGAGGGCCGCACGGGAGCCACGGGAGTAGCGGGAGATGCGGGAGACGCCGTCCCGCCCCGCCCCGAGGGCGCCCAGGTGGCGTCGTTCACCCAGGAACGCATGTGGCTGGTCGAGCGGCTGTCCGACGGCCCCGCGCTGTACAACGTCCACGAGGTCTTCCGGCTGCGCGGCCCGCTGGACGTGGCCGCCCTCGGCCACGGCCTCACCGATCTGGTGCGGCGGCACGAAGTCCTGCGCACCGTCTTTCCCGAGCAGGACGGGCGCCCCCGGCCCTCGGTCTCGCCGGTCCGGCCGATCGAACTGCCCGTCACGGACCTGCGGTCCGAGCCCGCGGAACTCCGGACGCGGCGGGCCCTCGATCTCGTTCACACCGAGATCCTGCGCCCGTTCGACCTGACCGCCGCCCCGCTGCTGCGCGCCTCGCTGCTGCGGATGGACGAGAACGACCACGTCCTGGTGGTGGTGGTCCACCACATCGCGGTCGACGGCTGGTCGATGCCGCTGCTGTGGGACGACCTGTCCACGATGTACCGGAGCCGGCTGGAAGGCCGGGAGCACGAGCTGCCGCCCCTGCCGATCCAGTACGCGGATTTCGCCCACTGGCAGCGGAACCGGCTCTCCGGTGACCGCCTGCGAAGCCAACTGGACTACTGGAAAACACAGTTGACCGGCCTTTCGCCGCTGGACCTGCCCACCGACCGGCCCCGCGGGCCGGTCCGCTCGGGCCGGGGCGAGCGGATCACCTTCACGGTGCCCGAAGAGCTGGCCGAGCGGTTGCGACGGGTGGGCCGGCGGCACGGCGCGACGATGTTCATGACGCTCCTCGCCGCGTTCCAGGCCCTGCTCGCCCGCTGCAGCGGACAGTCCGACGTGGCGGTCGGCACACCGGTCGCGGGCCGGACCAGGCCTGAACTCGATCCGCTGGTGGGCTCGTTCATCAACACCCTGGTCATCCGCACCGACCTCGCGGACGACCCCGGCTTCTCCGATCTGCTCGACCGGGTCCGCCGGACCGCCGTGGACGCCTACGCGCACCAGGACGTGCCGTTCGAACGGCTGGTGCAGGAGCTGCGGCCGGAGCGCGGCCTTGACCGCAATCCGCTGTTCCAGGTGATGTTCGCGGGCCTGTCCGACCCGGCCGCCGCCCTGCGGCTGGCGGGGGCGGAGGCCGAACAGATCGACGTCGACAACGGCACGGCCAAGGTCGATCTCAGCCTGGTGGTGGCCGACCGGCCGACCGGGACGACCGGCACCGTGGCCTTCGACACCGATCTCTTCGACCGCACGACCGTGGAGCGTCTGGTCGGCCACTACCTGCGGCTGCTGGACAGCGCGTCGAGCGATCCCGGCCGTCCCGTCTCGCGCCTGGACCTGCTCACCGATGCCGAGCGCGAGGGGCTGCTGGTGGCGGCCAACGCCACCGACGAGCCCTTCCCCTCGGATCTCTGTGTGCACGAGCTGGTCGAGGAGCGGGCCCGGCTGACCCCCGACGCGGTGGCGGTCCGCTGTGGCACCCACCGCCTGACCTACCGGGAACTCGACCGGCGGGCCAACCAGTTGGCCCGCCATCTACGGGCCAGGGGCGCGGGCCCGGAACGCCTGGTCGGCGTCTGCCTGCCGCGCTCGGCGGACCTGGTCGTGGCCCTGCTGGCGGTCCTCAAGTCCGGCGCCGCCTACCTGCCGCTGGACCCGGATCTCCCGGCCCGGCGCATGTCGTTCATGCTCGCCGACGCCGAGGTGCCGCTGCTGCTCACCCAGCGGTCCCTGAGCGACCGGCTCCCGCGGAACAGCGCCGCGACCGTCTGGATGGACGCCGAGGCACGGCTCATCGCGGCCCTGCCCGAGGACCGGCTGCCGGCACTGGCGACGCCGGCCGGCCTCGCGTACTCGATCTACACCTCCGGTTCGACCGGCCGCCCCAAGGCCGTGCTGGTCCCGCACGAGGGCGTGGTCAACTACCTGGTGGTCCGCGGCCGGCAACTGGACCTCAGCGGGGCCGATGTCGTCGCCTCGGTGGCCTCGATCTCCTTCGACGTCATCGTTCCCCAAGTGCTCATGCCCCTGGCCTGGGGCGCGAGCGTGGTGATCGCCCCGTCGGAGGTCGCGGTCGACGGGCCGCGCCTCACGGAGATGATGCGCGAGTTCGGCGTCACCACGCTCATGGCCACACCGGCCACCTGGCTGCTGCTGCTGGACAGCGGCTGGAAGGGCGGCAGCCGGTTCCAGGCGATCTGTGTGGGTGAGCCGCTCCAGCCACGGCTCGCCCGGCGGCTGCTCGACGTGGTTCCCACGCTGTGGAACGGCTACGGCCCCACCGAGGCGTCCGTCGGCTGTGTCACCCGGCGGGTGGACGCCGAACGGGATCTGGGCCGGCCGGGCGGGTCGGTGCCCATCGGCCGCCCGCTCGGCAACCTCCGGATCTACCTGCTGGACCGGGCCGGGGCCCCGGTGCCCGTCGGCGTGCCGGGTGAGATCCACATCGGCGGGGTCGGCGTCACCCGGGGGTACGCCAACCGGCCGGGACTGACCGCCGAGCGGTTCGTCCCCGATCCGTTCGGCGGCGGCGGCGGACGGCTGTACCGGACCGGTGACCTGGCCCGGTATCTGCCGGACGGCAACCTCGTCTTCCTCGGCCGGACCGACGAACAGGTGAAGATCCGGGGATACCGCATCGAGCTGGGCGAGATCGAGGCCGCGTTGTGCGCGCGGCCCGGTGTCGCCAGGGCGGCGGTGACGGTACGGGGCAGCGGGACCGACGCCGAACTGGCCGGCTACGTGGTGTGGCAGGACCGGCCCGGCGACCCGGCGGCCCTGCGGCGCTCGCTGCGCGAGACCCTGCCGGAGTTCATGGTGCCCGCGACGCTGACCGTCCTCGACCGGATCCCGTTGACCACCAACGGAAAGGTGGATCGCGCGGCCCTGCCCGCGCCCGCCCGCCGCGGTCCCGAGGAGGGCGTGCTGCCGCCGCGGGACCGGCTGGAACTGCTGATGACCAGGATCTGGGGGCGGGTGCTGAGCACCCCGCGGGTCGGCGTGCGGGACAACTTCTTCGAGCTGGGCGGACATTCGCTCAGGGCGGTCGAGCTCGTCGAGGCGATCCGGCGGGAGTGGGGCGTCACCGTGCCGCTGAACACGGTGTTCCGTCATCCCACCGTCGAGGGCCTGTGCGCGGAACTGCCCACCGCGTCGGCGGCGCTGCGGCGGCTCGTGGTTCCGCTGGTCGAAGGAGACCGACGCGGGGCGCCGCTGATCCTGGTGCATCCGCAGAGCGGTGACGTGTGCTCCTTCCTGCACCTGGCCGAACACCTCACGGCCGGACACCTCACGGCCGGGCGGCCCGTCTACGGCCTGGAGGCCGTCGGCTACAACACCGACGAACAGCCGCCGGCCACCGTCGAGGAGCAGGCCGAGCGCTACCTGCGGGAGCTGCGGGCCGTGCTGCCCGACGGCCCGTACCTGTTGGCCGGCTGGTCCTTCGGCGGGCTGGTCGCCTTCGAGATGGCCCGTCTGCTGGAGGAGCAGGGGCACCCACCGGGGTTCCTCGGGATCATCGACGTCGGAGCGCCCGGCTCCATGGGCCCGTCCGGCGACCGTGACACGAGCGAGGCCACCCGGTTCACGATCGCCGCCGGGCCGCCGGCCCACGCCGTCGACGAACGGGACGACCTCGACGAGCGGGACGCCATCGCGCTGCTGCTCCACGACGCACACGTCCGCGAGCTGCTTCCCGCGCGGGTGCGGACCGAGCAACTGCGACGCATGGCGCGGGTCTTCACCGCCAACGGCGAAGCCGCCGGCCGCTACCGCTCAACGGCGCGGCTGCGTACGGCGATCCACCTGTTCACGAGCGCCGAGACCCACCCCACGCTCGGCAGCCCGGTGGTGGTTCCCGCGCTCTGGCAGGAACACACCCAGGGGGCGCTGAGCGTGGTCGAGGTGCCCGGCAACCACCACGACATGCTGTCGCCACCGCACGTCGCGTCCTTCGCCGGCGCGCTCTCGGCGATCCTGGAGGAACTCGGATGAGCCACGGACACGAGCTGCCGTTGTCGTCGGCGCAGTCCGGCATCTGGTACGCCCACCATCTGCGCCCCGGCAGCCCCGCCTACAACACCGGCGAGTACCTGGACATCCCCGGGCCGGTCGACGCGGAGCTGTTCGAGGCGGCGCTGCGGCGCGTGGTGGACGAGACCGAGTCGCTGCGCGTCCGCTTCACCGACGGCGCCCAGGGCCCCCGGCAGGTCGTCACCCCGTCGCCCGACTGGTCGCTGCACCGGGCCGACCTCACCTCGGCGCCCGATCCGCTGCGGGCGGCCGAGCGGTGGATGCGCACCGACCTGGCCACCCCGGTCGGGCTCACCCGCGACCCGCTGTTCCGCCAGGCCCTGTTCAGGATCGCGCCGGACCGCTTCCTCTGGTACCAGCGCGTCCACCACATCGTGGTCGACGGCTTCAGCATGTCGCTCATCGCGCGCCGCGTCGCCAGGACCTACACCAGGCTGGTCGAGGGCAGGGCCGGCGCAGGACCGGCCTTCGGACCGCTGAGCCTGCTGCTGGCGCACGACGCGGCCTACCACGCGTCGGAACAGCCCCGACTGGACCGGGAGTTCTGGGCGGCCCGGCTGGCCGGCCGACCGGACCCGGTCAGCCTCGCCAGCCGGTCGGCGCCGGTCTCGGACGGCTTCCTGCGTCGTACCGGCAGCCTCTCCGCGCCCACCGTGGCCGCGTTGCGGCGGGCCGCACGACCCGCCGGAGCGAGCTGGCCCACCGCCTTCATCGCGACGGTCGCCGCGTACCTCCACCGCCTCAGCGGCGAACGGGACGTCGTGCTCAGCATGCCGGTGACCGGGCGTACGGGATCCTCCGCGCCGGCCGTCCCCGGCATGGTGGCGAACGTGGTACCGCTGCGGCTGCGCGTGCGCCCGGACCAGGGCCTGTCCGCGCTCGTCCGGCAGGCGACCGAGGAGATCGGCGCCCTGCGCCCGCACCAGCGCCACCGCAGCGAGGACCTGCGCAGGGAGCTGGACCCGGCGCGGTCGGAGCGGGTCCTGTTCGGCCCCGTCGCCAACATCATGTCCTTCTACTACCACCTGGACTTCGCGGGCGTACGGGCCACCGCGCACAACCTGTCCAACGGGCCGGTCGAGGATCTTTCGTTCTCCGTCTACGACCGGTCCGACGGCACCGAGCCCCGGTTCGACCTCGACGCGAACCCCGCGCTCTACTCCGAGGCCGAACTCACCGCCCACCAGCGGCGGTTCCTGCGTTTCCTGGACTCGGTCACCGCCGATCCGGACCAGCCGGTCGGCCGGCCGGACATCCTCACCGCCGAGGAACGGCACCGGACGGTCGTGGCGGGCAACCGCACCACGCGTCCGCTGCCGCACCCGACGGTGCCGCTGGCCTTCGCCGCCGAGGTCGCGCGCACCCCCGGTGCGCCCGCCGTGGTGTCCGGGGAAACCACCCTGACCTACGCCGAGTTGAACGCCCGGGCCAACCGACTGGCCCACCGGCTGGTCTCGATGGGGGTCCGCTGCGACAGCACGGTGGCCGTGCTCATGGAACGCTCCGCCGACGTGGTGGTGGCGGTCCTGGCGATCAGCAAGGCCGGCGGCGCCTACGTACCGCTGGACGCCCGGTCCCCGGTGGCCCGCCTGCGGCACGTCATGGCCGGGACCGGGGCGGCGGTGCTGCTCACCCATCGAGCCACCCAGGACCACGAGCTGACCCGCGGCACACCGGGTGTCGTCGTCGACGCCGACCCCGGCCTCGCCGGAGAGCCGGCCACCGACCCCGTCGTACCGCTGCGCCCGGACCACCTGGTGTGCGTCCTGTACACCTCGGGGTCCACGGGCACACCGAAGGGCGTGGCCCTGAGCCACCGCAATGTCGTCAGCCTGACCTCGCAGCGTTCCTGGCGGGGCGGGAGCGGCCCCCGGGTGCTCGCGCATTCCCCGCACGCCTTCGACGCCTCGACCTTCGAGTGGTGGGTGCCGCTGCTCAACGGGGGCCAGGTGGTCGTGGCCCCGCCCGGCGAACTGGCGCTCTCGGCCCTCCACCGGCTCATCGCCGATCACCGGGTCAGCGCGCTGTGGCTGACGGCCGGGCTGTTCCGGGTGTTCGCCGAGGAGTCCCCCGGCGCCCTGGCCCGGGTCGGCCAGGTGTGGACCGGCGGTGACATCGTGCCGGCCGACGCGGTTCGGCGGGTGCTGGAGCACTGTCCGGACTCCGTGGTGGTCGCCGGATACGGCCCGACCGAGGCCACCACGTTCACCACCCGCAGGGTGCTCCGCCCCGGTCGGGCCGTGCCCGACGTCGTGCCCATCGGCCGGCCGGTGGACAACAGGCGTGTGTACGTCCTGGACGAGGCGCTGTCGCCGGTGCCACCGGGGGTGGCCGGTGTGCTGTACGTCGCCGGTGCCGGTGTGGCGCGCGGGTACCTGAACAACCCCCGCCTGACGGCCGGCCAGTTCGTGCCGTGCCCGTTCGGCGAACCGGGCGGGCGGATGTACCGCACGGGCGACGTGGTCCGCTGGAACCCCGATGGCGAACTGGAGTTCCTCGGCCGGGCGGACGAGCAGGTCAAACTCCATGGTTTCCGCATCGAGCCGGGCGAGATCGAGGCCGTGCTCGCCGGGCATCCCGGGGTCGCCCAGGCGACCGTGGTCACCGGCACCAGTGGTTCGGACGACAAGCGCCTGATCGGCTACGTCGTCCCGGCCGGGGGCTCGGGGCTGGACCCGGCCTCGTTGCGGGAGCACGCCGCCGCGCTCCTGCCCGACTACATGGTGCCCTCGGTGATCGTCACGCTCGACGCCCTCCCCCTGACCCCCAGGGGGAAGATCGACCGGGCCGCGCTGCCCGCCGTGGACCTCGCACCGGCACCGTCCGGGCGAGGGCCGGGAAACCCGGCGGAGCAGGCGATGTGCGCGCTCTTCGCCGAGGTGCTCGGTCTCTCCCCGGTGGGCGTCGACGACGGTTTCTTCACGCTGGGCGGCAATTCCCTGCTCGCCACCCGGCTGATCAACCGGGTGCGGGTGCGGTTCGGCCGTGAACTCACCCTGGGCGCCCTGTTCCAGGCACCCACGCCGGCCCGGCTGGTCGAAGCGCTCGACGGCGCCCCGGACGCCGCGGCGGTACCGGATCTCGCCCCGCGAACCACCGCTCCGACAGCGATCACAGGAAGCACCTCGTAATGGTCCACACCCTCCCCCACCCCGACGGAACCCCGGCGGCCCAGGCGACACCGGCGCCCCAGGCGCTGGGGGTGTCCCAGATCCGCCGCTACTACCAGCTCGTCGACGCCGGAGACGTGCCCGCGCTGGTCGCCCTGTTCACCCCGGACGCGCGCTACCACCGGCCCGGGTACCGGCCCATGGTCGGGCATGCCGAACTGGAGCGCTTCTACCTCGACCAGCGGGTGATCCGTACCGGCGCGCACACCCTGGCCACCGTGGTCGCGACCGATGACGAGATAGCGGTGCACGGCCTGTTCCGCGGCGTACTGCACGACGGCGGCGAGGTCGAGCTGCGGTTCGCGGACTTCTTCCGGATGACGCCGCAGGGCCGCATCGCGGCGCGGGACACCTTCTTCCACGTCCCGGCGGTCTGAGCCGGTGGACGCCCCCGGTGGCACCGCGAACCAGGTGATCCGTATCGACCGCCGCTACAACGGCCCACCCGACAGTGCCCACGGCGGCTACGCGTGCGGTCTCGTCGCGGCGCGGGCCCGCCGGATGCTGGCGACCGGCGGCGATCTCGTCGTCCAGCTGCACGCCCCGCCACCGCTGGACACCGGCCTCCGGACGGCCCGGAGCGGCAAGCGGGTCCATGTCTGGCACGGCGAGGAGCTCATCGCGACCGCGTCACCCCGGGCAGCCGTCGCGGGCCCGGTGGATTTCGTCCCGCCGGCCGTCGCGGAGCACGCCATGCGCCGCTACGAGGGGCACCGTTCCCACCCCTTCCCCACCTGCTTCGTCTGCGGTCCCGACCACCGGGACGGTCCGCGGCTGGCACCGGGCCCGGTGCCCGGCCCGGGGAACCGGGTCGCGTGCGTCTGGGCACCGGACGCCGCCGACGGGGACGGGACCGGCGCCGTCACCGAGGAATCGGTGTGGGCCGTGCTGGACTGCCCGGGAGGCTGGACGCTCGACCCGCTCCGCGGCCCGCTGGTACTCGGCCGGATGACGGCCCGCGTCTCGGCCCTTCCCCGTGTCGGCGAGGCCGTCGTCGTGGTCGGCCGCGGCGTACCCGGCGACGGCAGGGTCCTCACCTGCACCACCGCACTCTTCCGTCGCGACGGGACGGAGCTCGGCCGCGCCGTCGCGACCTGGGTGCGTTCGGCCCCGACGGGGACACCTCAGGACAGGAAAGTGGGAAGCAGTTGACCAGGACGGTCTTCACCTCCGGCACTCCCGGGTTCATCGGCAGCGGACGGCCGCCGTTCGACGCCCGGACCATTCATGAGCTGGTCGCCGAGCAGGCGGAGCGGGCTCCGCACGCGCCCGCGGTCACCTGCGACGGACAGACCCTGACCTATCGGCAGCTCAACGACCGTGCCAACCGGCTCGCCGGGCGGCTGCGAGCGGCCGGCCTGGCGCCGGAGGACGTCGTCGGCGTGCTGGTGCGACGGTCACCGGAGCTGATCGTGGCCCTGCTCGCCGTCCTCATCGCGGGCGGGGCGTACCTCGGACTCGAACCGGACGACCCGCCCGGCCGCCACGAGCTGCTGCTCAAGGACGCCGACGCGGGCCTGGTGATCGCCGAAGAGGCGCTGCGGGACCGGATACCCGCCGGGGTCGTCGCGGTGGTGGAAGGCCCCGCGCCGGAACGGCCGGCCGCCGAGCCGACGGCCCCGGCCCCGGCCCTCCCGGAAAGCCCGGACGGCCCGGACAGCCCGGACCGGCTCGCCTACCTCAGCTACACCTCGGGCTCCACCGGCGAGCCCAAGGGCGTCGGCGTGCCCCATCGGGCGATCGACCGGCTCGTCCGGGGCGCGGACTGGATGGAGATCCGTTCCGGCGACGTCTTCTTCCACATCGCGCCGGTCGCGTTCGACGCGTCCACGCTGGAGATCTGGGCTCCCCTGGTCAACGGCTGCCGGCTGGTCCTCTTCCCCCCGGTCGCGATCACGCTGGAGCACGTGGCGCGCGTCGTCCGCGCCGAGCGCGTGACGGTGCTTCTGCTGACCACCGGCTTCTTCCACCAGATGGTGAGCTCCCACCCGGAGGCGTTCGCCGGTGTGCGTCACGTCCTCACCGGGGGTGACGTGGCCTCGCCGAGCCATGTCCAGCGGTTGCTGGCCAGGTACCCGGACCTGCTCTTCACCAACGGCTACGGACCGACCGAGAACACCACGTACACGACCTGCTGGACCAGCAGTACCCTCGCGGCGCTGCGGAGCGTGCCGATCGGCCGCCCGGTCAGCGGCACCAGGGTCGCCGTGCTCGACGGCGACCTCGAACCCGTGCCCGCCGGCGAGTGCGGCGAGCTGTACGCGGCCGGGGCGGGCCTGGCCCGCGGCTACCTGGGCCGCCCGGCCGCGACGGCCGAACGGTTCCTGCCCGATCCGTTCGGAACGGAGCCGGGGGCCAGGATGTACCGGACCGGCGACCTTGTGCGCTGGCTGCCGGACGGCACGCTGGAGTTCGTCGGACGCGCGGACGACCAGGTCAAGGTCCAGGGCTACCGCGCCGAACCGCGCACCGTCGAGGTCGAGCTGGAGCGGCTCGCCCAGGTGCGGCACGCGGTCGTGCTGCCGCAGGCCGACCCGGCGGGTGGCACCAGGCTGCTGGGGTACGTCGTGCCCACCGATCCGCAGCTGCCGGGTTCGGCCGACCTCGGCCGGCGGCTCCGCCACGAACTGCGGGGCAGACTGCCGGGATACCTGATTCCCTGGGCCATCCTGGTCCGTCCCGAGCTGCCGGTGAACCGCAACGGCAAGATCGACCGCCAGGCCCTGCCCACCGCCACCCGGGTGCCGCGCAACGTGGCCAACGAGTTCGTCGCACCCCTCACCCCGGTGCAGCTGCGGCTGGTCGAGCTGTGGGGCGACCTCCTCGGCGTCGAGCCGGTCGGGGTCGACGACGACTTCTTCGACCTCGGCGGGCACTCGCTGCTGGCCACCGACCTCCTGGTCGCCGTCCAGCGCGAGTTCGGCGTGGACATCCCCGCGCAGACCCTGTACCTGTCGCCGACCGTCGCGGAGCTGGCGACGGCCCTCGTCGCCCGGATGGAGACGCCGGGTACGACGCCGGGTACGGCGACGCGGGAGGAGCGGTCCCGATGACGGCGGTTCCCCCGACCACGCGATGCCCGGTCTCCGCACCACAGCAGGTCGATCTGATCGACCCCGGCCTCTACCACAGGGGCGGGGCCCACGAGTTGTGGCGACGGCTGCGCCGCGACGCTCCGGTGAGCCGGCAGGCGGCCGGCGACCTCGGCTACTGGTCGGTCGTCGGATACGCCGAGGCCAACCGGGTACTCCGCGACCACGAGGCGTTCACCTCCGAACAGGGCACCCTGCTCAACCTCCTCGGCAAGGGTGACCCCGCCGGCGGCAGGCAGATGGCGGTGACCGACCCGCCGCAGCACTCGCGTCTGCGCGGCCCGCTGCAACAGGCGCTGTCGATCAGGACGGTGGAGAACGACCGGGAGGCCGTCCGCGCCGTCGTCGTCGAGCTGCTCCGGCCGTTGGCCGACGGCGGGCCGTTCGACTTCGCCGCCGCGATGGCCGCCATGCCGATGGCGGTGATCGGCACGATGATGGCGCTGCCGGAGCAGGACTGGCCGCGCCTGGTCCGGCTCACCCACGCGTGCATCGCCGCGGACGACCCCGAGTTCCAGCTCGCCGCCGGACCACAGGCCACCCTTGTGACCGCCCACCGTGAGCTGTTCGCCTACTTCCAGGACGTCGTCACCCGGCGCCGGCGCTCGCCGGGTGACGATCTGATCAGCGTGCTGCTGACCATGGAGCTGGACGGACGGCGGCTGTCGCCGGGCGAGATCGTGTCCAACTGCTACAGCCTGCTGCTCGGCGCGGCCGTCACCACGGCCCAGCCACCGAACGCGGCGATGGCGGAGCTGGCCGGGACGGCGGTCCTCGACGACTGGGCGGCCCACCCGGAGCTGCTCAACGGCGGCGTGGAGGAAGCACTGCGATGGGCCTCGCCCACCCAGCACTTCATGCGCCACACCACCCGCGACGTCGAGGTCCGGGGGGTGCCGATCCCGGCGGGGGACGCGGTCGTCGTGTGGCTGGCGTCGGCCAACCGCGACGAGACCGTGTTCGCCGACCCGGACACCTTCGACATCCGGCGCCGGCCCAACAAGCACATCGCGTTCGGTGTGGGCTCGCACTACTGCATCGGCCACACCGTGGCACGGGTGACCTTGCGGATCCTGTTCACCGAACTGCTCGGCCGGTTCACCGGTTTCGAACTCGCCGGGACGCCCCGGCGCATGCGGTCGAACATCATCGCCGGCTTCACCCACCTGCCGATCACCGCGCGAGCCCGGTAGGCGCCGCCGCCCCAACCCCGGCCGCCCCAACCCCGGCCGGCTCCACCGCTGCCGGCTCACCTCTGTCGGCACCGGCACAGCGAGCACCGGGAAGAAGCCCCCCCTCACGGAAGGTCATCAGTGGACGCCCCAACGGCCCGTACCCGCAACAAGTGGTTCCTGCGCGAGCCCTCACCGGTGGCACCGGCGAGACTGTTCTGCCTGCCCTACTCCGGGTGCGGAGCGAGCATGTACCGCCACTGGCCGTCGACGGTCGACGGCGTCGAGATCTGCCCCGTGCAACTGCCCGGCCGGGAGAACCGGATGCGCGAGCCCGCCTACTCCACCTACGAGGCGATGGCCGACGACCTCGGCGAAGCGCTGCGGCCCTACCTGGACCGCCCCTACGCGCTGTTCGGGCACTGCGGCTCCGCGCTGGCCGCGTACGAGACGGCCGTACGGCTTGTCCAGCGGGGCTGCCCCGCCCCGGCCCGGGTGTTCGTCTCCGCCGAGGTGGCGCCGCAGGACGGCCCCTACGGCCGCTTCCTCGACCTGACCGACGACGAGCTGGCCGCCGAACTGCGCCAGCTCGTCGCGGAGTTGGGCGGCACCCTGGAGCCGAGCCTGCTGGAGCTCTACCTCGGCGTGCTGCGCAACGACGTCGACATGAACAAGCGGTATCACGTGGCCGAGCCGGTTCGGCTGCCGTGCCCCGTCACCGCCATCGGGTGGACCGGGGACACGGGCATTCCCCCGTCGCTCATGGCCGGCTGGTCGGCCTGCGGCCAAACGGCCTTCGAGCTCCTGGACGGAGGCCACTACCGCTTCATCGAGGCGCCGGGGGAACTGCTGGCCCTCCTGGTCGCGGATCTGGCGTCCGCCGGCTCCCGCACCACCGACTCCGCACAGCCCGGCTGAGCACGACCTCGGTCCGGTCGGCGGCGGACCTTCCGGCGCACCTCCTCGCCGGAAGGTCCGCCGGTCTTCGCCAGGCCCGGATATCTGACGGCTACACCTTTCCCTCCGTCGAAGAGGTGCTCGAAGCGCGGCAGCCCATGAAGCGGCGGGCCGGGCCTCGGGTGCCGCGGGGCCGCTACGCCGGTCCGGCCCCGGGGTGCTCGAACGGCGAGGGGGCGGGGAAGTACGCCCGGAGGAAGGCGGTGACGGCCCGGTCCTGCTCGTCGGCGGGCACGTTGTCGCGCACGCCGTCGGCCAGGCACAGCACATCGGCCCACCGGTGGCCGTGCAGCTCGGGCAGGCGGGCGAGGTCCTCGGTGCTGTCGGTGACGAAGTAGCCGTCGACCAGCTCCCCCTCCACCGCGCGGCCGGTGGCGTGGGCGTAGTAGGTGCCCAGGGTGACCGGCGCGAGGTCGGCGGCCGAGCGGAAGGGCGAGGTGACGGTCGCCGCGAGCTCGGCGGCGAAGCGTTCGCCGGCCTCCGCCAGGACGCTGCGCCGCAGCGGGTACGGGACGTGCTTGAGCGTGCGGGGGTAGGTGCGGCCGGTGGCCTCGGTCAGCACGGCACGGGTGTTGTACTGCGCGCTGGCGTAGACGGTGTCGCTGAGATCGCCGCCGTCGGGCAGACTCCGGCCGGGCGGTATCACCCGGCTGTCGGGGAAGCAGAGCGGCAGGCCGTTGCCGAGGAAGAACTGCTGCGGGGCGAGCGGGCGGGCGAGGAACATGTCGTCGTTGAGGTAGAGGAAGTGCTCGGCGAGGCCGGGGACGAGGTGCAGGCGGCTCTCGATGGCGCGGGAGTTGAACACCGGCCCGGCGCCCGTTCCGGCGAACAGCTCACGGTGCGAGACGACGGTCAGGCCCGGCCCGGTGGCGTCCAGCCAGGCGGGGACCTGGTCGTCGGTGACGAGGAAGACCTGGCGGATCCACGGGGCGTACGCCGCTATCGAGCGCAGGCAGTAGCGCAGTTCGTCGCGGCTCCGGTAGCGCTGCTCGGTGTCGTCGGCCAGGCCCCGCGACCGGCCGGGGTGGTCCCCGCGGGTCGCGTCCCGGCGCCGGCGCCAGTCCGGGTCGTCGCCGTCGACCCAGGTGATGACGGCGTCGACGGGAAAGTCGACATCGTCGGGGAACACGGTGGCGAACGCGTCGACCAGCGGGTAGTCGCGGCCGGAGACGCTGGTGGTGGCGGTGGCGGCCAGCGACGGCAGCCACCATCCGAAGGAGGTCTGGTCGATCGAGGCGATCGCACCCGGGGACGGCGCGGCCGAGTCCCAGAACTCGACGTCGCAGCCCTCCTGCGCCCCGTACAGGAGGTCGCCGACCACGGCGGGCCGGTAGACGCGGATGCCCTTGACCCGGTCCGGCGGCGGGCCGGCCGGGTCCGGCTCGGCCGGGAGCTCGGACCCGGGGGCCTCGACGGCCTCGCCGGCTTCAGCGACCTCAACGGCTTCGGGGCCTTCGACGGCCGCGACCGTCTCGACGAGCTGCTCGGCCAGGGCGGTGGCGAGGGTCCGGCCGTGTTCGAGGAGATCGGCATAGACGGCCTGTCCGCCGAAGGCGGCGGACACCGCCTCCAGCACGGCCGCCCGGTCGCCGGGGGCGATCGCCAGGCGGTGGCGCGGCAGCGGGTCGGGCACCACCCCGTAGGCGATGCCCGCCGCCTCCAGCACATCGGCGACGTCGGCGAGGTTCCCGTCCCGGCACGCGGCCGGCATGAGCCCCTCCCGCACCACCGCCAGGTGGTCGCCGTGCCGAACCGTCCCGGGAAGACCGGCGAGCAGCTCGTCCTCCCGTATCCGCCGTCCGTCCACCGCCGGTTCCTCCGGACCGGTCCCCGGATCGGGCTGCTCGGGCTGCTCGGGCTCGGCCGCGGTGCCCGTCTCGGGACGCGCTACAGCCCATCGGCGGGCCAGCGCGGCGAGCGGGCGTCGCACGGAATGGGGAACGGCGTGACGAATGGACACGGAACGAAGACTCCCGGGGGGGCAAACCACCGCAACGGCCCGGGCACGGGTAAAAGAAATCGGACCGTAAGAGCGCGAACCGTAAGAGCGTGCCACACCCCGCTGGGTGAACCCTGGGAGAATTCCCGGCACCGGCTGAGCGCGACGGCGCCCCCTCCGTCTCCTACCGGTGCGCCGCCGCCAGGCGCGAGCGGGCGCGGTCACCGAAGGACGACCGCGCCCGCCCCGCCCGGGACCAGGCAAGCCGCTTTTCTCAACCGCGAAGCAGGACGAGCTCGTTGTCCCGGCGCGCCGGGTCCGCGGCGGCGGGCACCGAGAAGCCCGTGCGCCGGAAACCGACCTTGGCGTACAGCGCCTCCGCGCGGGGGTTGTCCTCGTGCACGAAGAGCCGGACGCGTTCGATCCGTGGCTCGGGGAGTGACCACGACCACGCGAGCGCGGCCCGGAAAAGCTCCTCCGCGAGGCCGGTACCGCGCGCCTCCGGCTGGACGAACACCCCCACGAAGTGGGTCTGCGCCTGCTCCGGGACATCGTCGAAGAACGTCTCGACGCCCGCCCGCTCGACGAGCACCGAAACCGTGCCGAGCCAGCGCCCGTCCGCCGACTCGGCGACGAACTGCCGGGCCGTCCTCCCCTCGGCGGCTCCGGCGGCGCGCTCCTGCCAGAAGGCGTCGGGCTTCGCCGCGGCCTGCTCGTGGGTTTCGAGGAAGGCGAGATGCGCGAGCGGGTCCCGCAGTGCTTCCAGCCTGATCGCCTTGACCCTGCTCCAGTCCTCGTGCCGCACGGCCCTGATGATGTGGTTCATCCCCCGATCCTCACATCCGGCCCCGGCCCGGCCCCGACCGGACCGTCCGCCGCCGCGCGGGCCGCCCTGCGCCGGGAGCGGTAGGACCGGGGCGTGGTGCCCGTCAGCCGGGAGAAGTGCTGCCGCAGGCTCGCCGGGGACGTGAACCCGGCGAGGGCCGCCACCCGCTCCACCGGTTCGTCGGTGCCCTCCAGCAGCTCACACGCCCGCTCCAGCCGCCGTCGCAGCAGGTACTGCGGCGGGCTGACGCCGGCGTGCGCGCGGAAGCGGCGGACGAGGCTGCTGACGCTGATCCCGGCGTGCGCGGCGATGTCCGCGGGGGTCAGCGGGAGGTGCAGACGGGTCTCCAGCCACCGCAGGGTCGGCTCGATGCCGACGCTGTCCGCGATCTCCCGGTCGATGTCCTCCTGGACACGGTCCGCGTACGACAGCAGTGGGGTGAGGAGTTCCCGGGACGTCTCACCGGCGGTCCGCTCCCCGTGGTCCTGGGCCAGCAGGCGCAGGCAGACGTCCATGCCGCCGAAGATCCCGGCCGAGGTCAGGAAGGGGCCGTCGGCCACGGCCGAACCGACCGGGTCGACCTCGATCCGGGGGTGGCGCCGGGCCAGTTCCCCGGTGTGGCGCCAGCCGGTGGTGGCACGCCGGGCGTCGAGCAGGCCGGTGGCCGCCAGGGTGAACACACCCGTCCCCACCGCCCCGATCCGGCTCCCCCGCGCGGCGGCGGCCCGCAGTGCGGTGAGCACCGCCGCCGCGGGCTCGCCGTGGTAGCCGTCGTGACCGGGCACCAGCACGATGTCCGCGTCGGCGAGACCCTCCAGCCCCCAGGGAACGGTGATCCGCAGCGGGGCCGGCAGCCCCACCCCGGTGAACCCGGGACCGGCGCAGAGCCGCACCTCGTAGGCGACGCCCGGGCGGTCGCGGGCCGCCGCGCCGAACACCAGCCCCGGGGTGGTGAGGTGGTGTCCGGGCACCCCGTCGAGTACGAGAACGGCGATCACCGACATGCCTGGAACCTAACCGAGAGCCGGGCCCGGACCACATTCCGGCCCGCGTCAGCCGTGCTGGTGGACCGTCTTCCAGATCCAGCTCGCATAGGCGGGAACGTTGGTGTAGAGGCCGGGGCCGGTGGAGCAGGCCGGGTCGGTGTCCCCGTCACCCGAGGTGGTCCCGATCAGCTCCCAGCGGCCGCCCCTGCCCTGCTGGATCTGCGGGCCGCCGGAGTCCCCGAAGCAGGCCATGCTGCCCGGCGTCCGGCTGACCGTGCAGAGCCTGGTCGCTCCCGCACGCCCGGGAGAGCACTCGTCGTCGGCTCCCCTGCGGGTGTCCAGCTCCTGGAGCCGGTCCGGGAACTCCGCCTTCGTGAGATCGGTCGTGTCGAGGACGGTGCCGAACCCGAGCAGCCGGGTAGGGGTGCCGGGCCGCCCCGGCTCCCCGGCGATCCTGATCGGCTTCTCCGCGACCGGGCGGGCCAGCCGGACGAGCGCGAGGTCGTTCTGGTTGGGGCTGCCCAGCCGGTAGCCGGGGTGGATCACCGTCCGGTCGATGGCGCGGACGGTGCCCCCGGACTTGCGCTGCGCGGAGCCGACGCGGACGGTCCCGTCCAGCTTCACCAGATCGGGGTCGACGCAGTGGGCCGCCGTCAGCACCCACTGCGGGTCGATCAGCGTTCCGCCGCACGGGGCGTCGTACACGTGGATGTCCGGGGCGCTCAGCGGGATCGACACCATGAACGGGTAACGCTCGGTGGAGTCCTGACCCTTGACGATGGCTCCGGCGCTGCCGGTCATGGCGGTGGCGCACACCGTCCCGGCGGCCAGGGCGACGGCGACGACGCGCGCGGCACGGCGCGGCAGAGAGCTGGGCTTGAACACGGAAAACCCTTCGTTCGGATGAAACGGAAATACCTGAAACGGAAAGGACGAAGCCGGCTGCCGGGCGTCCCCTCGCTCCGGATCCGCGTACGACCCATCCTCCGCAGCCGGCCCGGCCGGAAAAAGCGGTCCCGATGTCACCCTCGGCTAAATTCTGGACATGTCAGTGATCGCTGTCCTCGCGCTCGACGGCGTGCCGGGCCATCAGCTCACCGGTCCGGGGCTCTCCTTCGGCACCGCCGTGCGCCACCACCCCCACGTCGCCTACGAGCTGCGGTACTGCACCGCCCCCGGCCTTCGGGCGACCGGCTCCCCGGCCCCGTTCCGGATCGACACACCCTGGGGCCTGGAGGGGCTGGAGGGCGCCGACACCGTCCTGCTGCCCGGGCACGACGGGTTCCGCGACGAACCGCCCGCCGAGGTCGTCGACGCGCTGCGGGCCGCCGCGGACCGGGGCAGCCGGATCGGCGCGATCGGCACCGGGACGTTCACCCTCGCCGCCACCGGTCTCCTGGACGGCCGACGGGCCACCACCAGCCGCCGGCACGCCGCCGAGCTGGCGCGGCGCCACCCCCTGGTCGAGGTCGACCCGGAGGGTTCGGTCGTGGACGCGGATCCGTACTACAGCGCGGCGGGGGTGCTCGGCGGTCTCGATCTCTGCCTGCGGCTGATCACCCTGGATCACGGCAACCCGGTCGCCGTCGAGACCGAGCGGCAGATCTTCCTGCAGCTCCACCTGCCCGCCGGCCCCGCCGACGCCGGGGAAGCCGCGGTCCCTGCCGCCCGGGCGGACGCGGCGTACCACGCGGTCACCCGGCCCGGAAGCGGCCTCGGGCCCACCACCCGGTGGATGGAGGCCCACCTCGACCGCCCGCTGACCCTGAACGACATCGCCGACCACGCGGGACTCACCGTCCGCGGCCTGACCCGGCGGTTCCGGGCCGAGACCGGGCTCACCCCGCTCCAGTACCTCCTGCGCGCCCGCATCCAGCTGGCGCAGCGTCTGCTGGAACGCGGAGACGAGCCGGTGGAGCGCATCGCCGCCCGCACCGGGCTGGGCACCCCCGCCAACCTTCGCCACCACTTCCAGCACCACACGGGCACCAGCCCCCGCACCTACCGCACCGCGTTCCGGTCCCTGGTCTCCACTCTGACCTGGGCGGACGGCCGGCAACCGGTCCAGGACACCCCGACGGCCCCGACGGCGACGTCACGGTCCGTCCGTGACTCCATCGCCGACGGGGCCCGGTAGCAGGGCCGCTACTTGGAGGAGACGAGGTGCGCGAAGGCGACCACGTTGTCCGTGTAGTCGTTGCGGGCCTTGTCGTAGGTCCCCCCGCAGGTGATCAGCCGCAGCTGGGCGTCAGGGCTGTCCCCGTACACGTCCTGGTCGGGAAACTGGTCCTTGGAGTAGCGACGGACGGCGTCGACGGAGAACGTCGCGACCACGCCGTCCGCGCGGGTGACGTCGACGGTGCTTCCCGGTGCGAGCTTGCGGAGCAGCAGGAACACCGCCGGTCCGGTCGTGGTGTCGACGTGGCCGACGACCACGGCGGTGCCGTTCTCGCCCGGCGCGGCACCGTCGCGGTACCAGCCGACAAGGTTCTCCTCCTCCGGCGGCGGGGCGGTGAGCGCACCCGAGGCGTCCAGGGTGAGTTCACCGAACGGTGCGTCCACGCCGATGGCGGGGATGCTGAGGCGGGTCGGCGGCGAGTACGGCAGCGCCGTCACGGTCTCCCCAGGAGAGACCTCCGGGGAAGAGACCACCGGGGAAGAGACCGGAGAAGAGGCCGCCGGGGGGCTGGGTTCCGGTGCCGGAGCGGTGGTGACCGCCAGCGACGAGACGACGGCCGGGGCCGGGGCCGGTGGTAGGGACGCGGCGCGGGGGGAGATGTCGTTGGCCCCATAGATCATGGAGAGGCCGAGAGCGAACATTCCGATGCCAGGACCGAGGAGCCAGCGTCTGCCGAAGCTCCGGGGTGCCCGCCGGCAGGGGTTGGCGTCCGGTGGTGCGGAACGGGACCTCATGGGGTGTATGCCCTTCCATGGAAGCCGGTCATCGTACGGAGGCCCGGCGCCTGCCGGTGCGGTCGCCGCTGCGGACGGTGACCGCACCGGCAGCGCCGAGCGGGGTCAGGTCAGATCGCGCTGCGGTTCGCCGCGCGACGACGCAGGGCGAACGCGCTGAAGCCGGCTCCGCCCAGCAGCAGGGCGGTGCCGCCCAGCAGGTCGGAACCGGGCGAGGCGAGGAAGCCGCCACCCGCGTGGACACCGCCGTGCGGACGCTCACCGCGCTCGCCGCCCCGGCCCTCCTCGCCGCGGCCGCCCTCACCACGGCCACTCTCACCGCGGCCGCCCTCGCCACGGCCACCCTCGCCGCGACCTTCCTCGCCCCGGCCCTTCTCGTCACCACGGCCCTCCTCCCGGCCCTGGTCCGCGGTCACGAAGGAAGCCATGAACCCGCCACCCGCGTGAACCCCGCCACGGGGACGCTCACCGCGCTCGCCCCCACGGCCACCCTCGTGACGGCCACCCTCGTGACGACCGCCCTCGCCCCGGCCCTCGTGACGGCCACCCTCACCACGGCCCTCACCGCCCCGACCGCCCTCGTGACGACCGCCCTCGCCACGGCCCTCACCGCCGCGACCCTCGTCACCACGGCCCTCACCGCCGCGACCCTCGTCACCACGGCCCTCACCGCCACGGCCCTCGTCACCACGGCCCTCACCGCCACGGCCCTCGTCACCACGGCCCTCGCCGCGGCCCTCGTCACCACGGCCCTCACCGCCGCGACCTTCGTCACCACGGCCCTCACCGCCACGGCCCTCGTCACCACGGCCCTCGCCGCGGCCCTCCTCGCCACGGCCGCCGCCCTTCTCGGAGGAAAAATTGCCCCTGCCGTCGGACCGGTGGCCGTCATCGGCGAACGCGGCGCCGGGCGCGGCCAGGATGAAGGACGCGGCGAGCGCCGCGCCGATAACAACGGTGCGTACAGAACGCATGAGCGTGTGTTCCTTTCAGTGCCACCGCGCGGAACCGACCGGGCGCCAGTTCGCTAGCTCGCAGTGAATGCTTATTCACCGTCAGTCGATAACGCGGTGACCGCCACTGGGGTGCACCCGGTAGGACCGCGGGGATCTGCCGTCCAGGTGACAGATCCCGCGTGCCGCGCCCGGCTCGCGGGCCCGGACGTGGTAAAGCGCGGGGCCGGGAGGGGGGCATTCGGGTGGCGGCGGCCCGGTGCGGACGCGTTCTCGGCCCCCGCATCGGTGCTCTTCCGCTGCTGGCCCGCGCCGTCCTGGGCATGCATGGTGTCGGCGGCATCACCACCGGCGCCGTCGAAGCCGGCATCACCTCACCTCTTCAGGTGACCGAGCCCACCGAGGAGCACCCGACCGTGACCGACACCGCACCCCGGGCCGTCCTCGCCGCCGCCTCCCCCGGCCACCCCGCTGCCGCGTTCCCCCGGGGTTTCCGCTGGGGCGCCGCCACCGCCGCCTACCAGATCGAGGGCGCGGTCGCCGAGGCCGGCCGTACCCCTCCATCTGGGACGCCTTCAGCCCCCCCCCGGACGGACCGCGAACGGCGACACCGCCGTCGACCACTTCCACCGCTTCCGCGAGGACGTCCGGCTGATGGCCCGCCTCGGCCTCACCTCCTACCGGTTCTCCCTCTCCTGGCCCCGTGTCCAGCCCACCGGCCGCGGCCCGGCGAACCCCCGGGGCCTCGACTCCTACCGGGCGCTGACCGACGAGCTCCTGGAGCACGGCATCACTCCGGCCGCCACGCTGTACCACTGGGACCTCCCCCAGGAGCTGGAGGACGCCGGCGGCTGGCCCGACCGGGACACGGCGAACCACTTCGCCGACTACGCCGCCCTGGCCGCCGGGGCGCTCGGCGACCGGGTCCCCACCTGGATCACCCTCAACGAACCCTGGTGCAGCGCCTTCCTCGGCTACGGATCGGGGGCCCACGCCCCCGGACGCACCGACGCCCTCCGCGCCGCGCCGCGCCGCGCCGCGCACCACCTCAACCTGGGCCACGGCCGGGCGGTGCGGGCCCTGCGCGCGGCGCTGCCGGCCACCGCGGAGGTCGCCGTCTCGCTCAACCTGCACGCCGTCCGCCCGCTCACCGCCGGCTCCGACGACACGGAGGCGGCCCGCCGGGTCGACGCCGTCGGCAACCGGGTCTTCACCGGGCCGATGCTCGACGGCGGGTACCCCGACGACCTGCTGGCCGACACCGGCCACCTGGTCGACTGGGCCGCCCTCGTCCGCGCCGGGGACCTCGCCGACATCGCCCAGCCGGTCGACCTGCTCGGCCTCAACTACTACACGCCGACGGTGGTGTCCGCCGCCGTCCCGGGCGTGCGGCGCCCCCGCGGGGACGGCCACGGCGACGGCCCGCACAGCCCCTGGCCCGGCTGCGAGGGCGTCGGCTTCCACCGCGCCAACGACGACGTCACCGCGATGGGCTGGCCCATCGACGCCACCGGACTGTCCGACTCGCCGGTCTCCCTGCACCGACGCCACGGCCTGCCCCTGCTGGTCACCGAGAACGGGGCGGCCTTCGAGGACACCGTCGCCCCCGACGGCTCGGTCGACGACCCCCGGCGCATCCGCTACCTCGACCCAGCACCTGGGCGCGGTCTCCCGGGCCCTCGCCGCGGGCGCCGATGTCCGCGGCTACTACCTGTGGTCCCTGCTGGACAACTTCGAGTGGGCCCAGGCCCGTCGAACAGGCTGTCATCATAGCGAGGCCTTAACCCTGAGTTACCGCCCGCCCATGGAGCGTATTTGGTCGCGATCAAGGGGTGATCCTGTTGAGGTCTTTGGATCCAGATCATCGCGCCGCGAAGGTGGAGGCCGGCGAGGTAGCCGGCGGACGTCCTGTCGTAGCGGGTGGCGATGCCCCGCCAGGCCTTCAACTTGTTGATCAGGCGCTCGCCCCGCCTCGGCCTCCGCGATCGCGCCCTCCAGCAGGGCTTCGAAGACGCCCGCGTCACGCCATTGCCGGAAGCGATCGGAGACGGTTGACCACGCGCCGAACTCCGCCGGCATCTCCCGCCACTGCCCTCCGGTCCTGAACCGCCAGATCACGCCCCCGAACTGCTGCCGCAGTCGCTCCGGGTACGGGCCGTACTCGCCGATCGGCAGGTACGGCTCGATGAACTCCCATTCCTCATCCGTCAGTTGCACTCGCGTCACGCGACATGATCTACCTGATCAGGCGCAGCCCGCGGGTTCCGTGTTCCCGGGCGATGTCGACGACGGAGCCGAGCGGCTCGCGCAGGTGGACGGCGCCCTGGTGGTCCTGGTCGAGGAGCCAGGCGATGGCTGCGGACTTGACGTAGAGGTGGTCGGCGCTGGCCACGTCCCGGGCACGGCGCTCGCACACGTGCTGGCCGGTCGGGTCGGGGAAGTGCGCGAAGTGGCAGACCCGGTCGGTGTAGAGCTTCGTCGTCAGCTGGTCGCCGCGGCCGCCGAGCAGCGACCCGCACCAGAAGGTGTCCTCGCTGTGCTCCTGGCGGAAGGCATCCAGCTCGATCGCCTCCAACGGCAGGATCAGCGGCACCTCCGATGCCGCGCTGCCCAACACCGCCGTCTGAATCCGCCGCTTGTCACCCGGAAACGACAACCCCCAAACTCGGGCCTGACCATGGCTGTTTCATCGTGCCACCACGCCGTGCCGGGCACCGGGGAAACGGCGCAAGTCCCACCAAAGCACTGGTGAAGCCGACGGAACAGAGTGCCGGCGGGGGCGTGGACCGGCAGACGAACGCTCGGGTTGATCTCCAGCAAGCCGGTGGCCGGCCTCCGTACCAATCGCGAACCGCCTGCTATACGGCGGTATACGGGTTGACGATGGTGTGGTGCCGTTGCGCGGTTTCCAGGACCTTCCGCGGAAAGCGGGGCCCGGCAACGTAGTGACGGCCCTTCGTCTGCCCGACCGCTGTCAGAAGTTCCGCCTTGGTCAGGGCCTGCAGGTCCCTCGTCGCCTGTTGGGTGTTGATCGCTTCGGCTTTCTCGTAGCGCGAGCGGCGCACCCGCCCCACCATCGCCACTTCGTGCAGAGCGGTCGTCTGGCGCTCGGTGATCCCGTAGCTGCCGGCTACCTCGATGAGCTGTGTCCAGCAGTCATTGGACCGGTCGACGCGGCGCTGGACCCGCTGCGTCTGCTGGTGGTAGGCGAGGAGATTGAACTTGATCCACGGCAGTGCGTCCCGCTGGGGTGACCAGACCGGACCGCCGACCTCGCGCAGCACCTTGTAGTAGTCCCAGGTGTTGCCGGGCATCCCCAGCCACTCCTCGATCGAGGAGAACTCGGCGGCGAGGACTCCACCCCGGGCGATCAGGAGGGTTTGCAGAGAGCGGGACATCCGGCCGTTGCCGTCCGACCAGGGGTGGATCTTCACCAGGTTGAGGTGCGCCATCGCGGCCCGCACGAGGACGTGGCTTTCGAGGTCGTCATCGTTGAGCCAGTCGACAAGCTCACTCATCAGACCGGGCAGCAGCTCGTGGTCCGGTCCCTCGTAGTCCGTGGCCAGGTCGTCGCCGGGGGCCGTGATCCGAATGGCCGTCCTGCGCCACTGCCCGGCGGTCTTGAGCGGGTGGTGGTGGCCCTGGAGCATCCAGTGCAGGGCGTTGAGCAGTTCCTTGCTGTAGCGGAAGTCAGCAGCATCGTTGAGGGACTGGATGTAGGTCATGGCCTGCTGGTAGGCCAGGGTCTCCGTCTTGTTCTCGTCGCTGGCCTCGACCTCGCGCTCGCCATCCATCAGGTCGGCGACATCCCTCGCGTCGACCTGATAGCCCTCGATGGTGTTCGAGGCCGCGATGGCACTGGCCGTGAGGGCCTTGCGCAGGTCGAGGGTCCATTTCATGGGGGCCTGCTGAACCGCGTACCGCAGCTGGTCGCGCATGGAGTTGATCTGCTCCAGGACCTGATGGTCGACGGACTCGAGGCGGGGCGTCTGATACAGCATGAATCAATGATACCCAGCTCCTATCATTCAATCATTCCAGGCTGCCGAGCCGCGGTCCTGGTCACGCGGCACCGCGGGTGAGGGCCGGCTGCGACTGGCGGGCGGTGCGCAGCGGGACAGTGTGGCCGCGGACGACGGCGACGGCGGCGTGGTGGCGGGCGAGGAGCTCGCGGGCGCGGACGGTGTCGGGCCGCGCCGCGTTGAGCTTGGTCAGGAGCTGGCGCTGTTCCAGGCGGAGCTTGGTGGCCCAGGCCGGGGAGTCGCAGGTGATGCGCAGGGTGCGGGTGTCGGCGTTGAACCCGGCCGGGAACCAGTGCAGGGCGGCGTCGGCGCCCGTGGAGGTCGCCTCCGCCTGGGGCGGGCCCGCCGTCCGCACAGGGCCAGGGATGGCCTTCACCGGGTGCGGGGCACCCAGGACCCGCGCTCCACCGCACCGTGCGCGCCGGTCGGGAGTAGACGCTACGCGGCGGTGGACAGCCCGGCCCGGGTGGACAAGGGGGTCCAGCGGCTCCAGCGGGCGTTCGAGGAGACGGCCCGCTGAGCACCGTCCGGCCCGCCGCGCGACCTGCGCCGGCCCCCGCCGGACCGTGACTCCGGCCCCGGCCGGTCCGCTCCGCCGCCCGAACCTCCCCGCGCGGCGGCGCCGTCGCCTACAGTGAGAGCTTCTTGCGGACGGGACCGGGTGACGGCACGGGCGGGGAGGGGGCCGGAGTGGAGCGACGCGTACGTCGGACCGCGGCGGCCGCGCTGTCCTGCGCGTTCCTCGCGGCCTGGGCCGTCTGCCAGGTCCTCCTCGGCACGGCGACGGGCGCGGCGCAGCCGGCCCCCGACGCGCCGCCCGCCGTCGCCGCCCCGGCCGCCCCCGCCGCCGTACGGCTCGGCCCGGCGGGCGCGGAGGTCCGGCGCACCGCGGACCGCCCCGACTCCGACGTCGCCCAGCGGCGGACGGCCGCCGCCGAGCCCGGCGTCCGGCTGCCCGCGCTCCCGCCGGCCGCGCTCCCGGCCGCCCGGGCAGACGCCCCCCGGCCCCGGGCCTGGATGTACGCCCCGGGGCCGCGCCAGGAGCGGGCGCCGCCGTCCGACCACTACGACCCCCGCCACACCCGCGGTCCCCCCTCCACCCGGTCCAGCTGACGTCCCACCGCGCCCGCCGACCCGGGTGCCGCGGCCTGCCCGCGGCCCGGACGGGAGGGCTCCGGCCACCGTGCCCGGAGCGTTCCCGGCGACGCGCCATCCCCTCGCGTCCGCCCGTCCCGGGTGCGGCGTCCCCCGCGGACGCCCGGCTCCCGCGGACCGCCCGTGGAGTACCCATGCCTACTCGCCGTGCCACGTTCTGGCGCGCGCTCGTCGCGCTCGCCGTCGTCGGTGTTTCGCTCTACGTCGCCCTGACCACCCCGCCCCGCCTCGGCCTCGACCTGCGCGGCGGCACCCGGATCGTCCTGGAGACCCAGAACTCGCCCACCGTCCGCGCCGACGCGGACGCCACCGACCGGGCGCTGGAGGTGCTGCGCCGCCGGGTCGACGGC
Organism: Kitasatospora sp. NPDC092286; assembly: GCF_044755565.1. Classification (NCBI taxonomy): domain Bacteria; kingdom Bacillati; phylum Actinomycetota; class Actinomycetes; order Kitasatosporales; family Streptomycetaceae; genus Kitasatospora; species Kitasatospora sp. NPDC092286. The sequence goes on from NZ_JBIVRD010000039.1 coordinate 56,756, forward strand.
CTCGGCGTCGCCGAACCCTCGCTCGTCCGCGCCGGGGAGCGGCGCATCGTCGTCGAACTCCCCGGCGTCCAGGACCCCCGCGAGGCCGCCGGGGTCATCGGCCGCACCGCCCAGCTCACCTTCCATCCCGTCACCGCGACCGCCGACGGCCCGGCCGGGCCCCCCGCGGCGGACGGCTCCCGGGTCCTCGCCGACCCCGGCCTCCCCGGCGGCCACCTGCGACTGGGCCCGCCGGTGCTGACCGGCGACGGCGTCAAGGACGCCTCGGCCGTCCTCGACACCCGGACGGGCCTCGGCTGGAGCATCGACCTCTCCTTCCGCGGCTCGGCCGGCGACGCCTGGGCCCGGCTCACCGGGGAGGCGGCGTGCGCCGCGCCGGCCGACCCCGCCCGCCGGGTCGCCATCGTGCTCGACGACCGCGTCCTGTCCGCCCCCGGCGTCCAGGAGAGCGTGCCCTGCGGGCAGGGGATCACCGGCGGTTCGACGCAGATCACCGGCGGCTTCTCGGCCGACGAGGCCCGCGACCTCGCGGCCCTGGTGAAGGGCGGCGCGCTGCCCGTCCCGGTGACGGTGATCGAGCAGAGCACCGTCGGCCCCACCCTCGGCGCCGAGGCGATCCGGGCCAGCGCCCTGGCCGCGGTCATCGGCCTGCTCTGCACCGGGGCTTTCATCATCGCGGTGTACCGCCTGCTCGGGGTACTGGCCACCGTCGCGCTGGCCCTCTACGGACTGATCTCGTACGCCGCCGTGGTCGCGCTCGGCACGACGCTCACCCTGCCCGGGCTGGCCGGCTTCGTGCTCGCCATCGGCATGGCGGTGGACGCCAACGTGCTGGTCTTCGAACGGGCCAGGGAGGAGTACACCGCGCCCCGGGCGGCCGGCCCCGGCAAGGAGCGCGACCTGCGGCGCCCGCTCCGCGTCGGGTTCGCGAAGGCGTGGAGCGCGGTGGCCGACTCCAACGTGACGACGCTGCTCGCCGCCGGGCTGCTCTTCGTGTTCGCCACCGGCCCGGTCAAGGGCTTCGGGGTGACGCTCTCGATCGGCGTGCTGGCCTCGATGTTCTCGGCCATGCTGATCACCCGGCTGCTCGCCGAGTGGGCGGTGCGCCGGCCGGCCGTCGCCCGGCGGCCCGCCCTGACCGGCATGGCCACCGTCGGCCGGCTCCGGACCCGGCTGACCCGGCGGCCGCCCCGGCTGATGCGCCACCGGCGGCGCTGGCTGGTTGCCAGCGCCGGCCTGCTGCTGCTCGCCCTGGCCGGGATCGGCGGGCGCGGCCTGGACTTCGGCGTCGAGTTCACCGGCGGCCGGGTCGCGCAGTACACCGCCGCACAGCGGGTCGACGCGGACGCCGCCCGCACGGCGGTGGTCGACGCCGGGTTCCCGCAGGCCGTGGTGCAGACCACCGGCGACACCGGCGTGTCCGTCCGCACCAAGGAGACCGGCGACGACCAGCAGCAGCGCATCCGGGAGGCGCTCACCGGCGTCACCGGCGAGCTGTCCGTGGAGCGCGACGAGCTGATCGGGCCGAGCCTCGGCAGCGAGCTGCGCGGCTACGCGCTGGCCGCGCTCGGGCTCGCGGTCGCCGCCCAGCTGCTCTACCTCACGATCCGCTTCCGGTGGACCTTCGCGGCCGCCGCGGTGATCGCGATGGCGCAGGACCTGCTGCTCGTCCTCGGCCTCTTCGCCTGGCTGGGCAAGCCGGTGGACAGCGTCTTCCTCGCCGCGCTGCTCACCATCGTCGGGTACTCCGTCAACGACACGGTGGTGGTCCTGGACCGGCTGCGCGAGCTGCGCCGGACCGGGACGAAGGCGAGCTGGGCGGACCTCGCGGACCGCGCCGTGGCGCAGACCCTCCCCCGGACGGTGAACACCGGCATGGGGGCGCTGTTCGTCCTGGTGGCCCTGGCGGTCCTCGGCGGCGACTCGCTCGCCGACTTCTCGGTGGCGCTGCTGGCCGGGGTCGTGGTGGGCACGGCGTCGACGGTGTTCACCGCGATGCCGGTGGTCGTGCTGCTCCAGGGGCGGTTCCCGGACCGGCCGCGGGAGGCCCGGGAGGCACGGACGCCGCACGCGGCGGGCGCGGCGCGGGCGCGCGACCACAACGGGGCGGTGGTCTGAGCGGCGCTCGATCCGCTCCCGGAGTCCGGTCGGGGAGCGGTGCTGCGGCTGCTCCAGGACGGTTTCCTTCACCGCGCGGGGGAGGCCTCCGCGGTGGGCGAGGGCCGCCTGTAGCGGGATGGGGACAGCCTGCCGACTACGCCACCGTGGTCCGGACGTCCAAGAGCAGCGCCCACCGGTACGCGGCGGCCGTCGCGCGCCATACGGAGGCCCGACCGGGCGGGTGCGCTCCGCCCCCGGCGGCCGCCGGCCGGGGCGGTAGATTGCCGGGACTCCCCGCATCGTCCTCAGGAGCTTCCCGTGCTCGACACCACCGACGCCGCCCTGGTGCGCGAACTGCAGCGCGACGGCCGGGTCAGCTACCAGCGGCTGTCCGAACTCCTCGGCATCTCGCGGGAGGCCGCGCGGGCGCGGGTGCAGCGGCTGCTCCAGCGCGGCGAGGTGCGGATCGTCGGCATCGTGCCCCCGTCGGTGGCCGGGATCGAGGCGGTCGCCCATGTGTCGCTGGACGTGTCGGGCCCGGGCGGACCGGTCGCGGCGGCGGCGGCCGCGCGGCGGGCGACCAGCTTCGTCTCCTGCACGGCCGGGCCGCAGAGCGTGCTCGCCGAGATCCGGGTCGCCGACGGGGCCGCCCTGGAGCGCGAGTTCGCGGCGCTGCGGGCGACACCCGGGGTGCGGCGGCTGGAGGTGTTCCGCTGCGCCGAGCTGGTCCGGGACGCCTACGCGCCGGAGGTCGCGGGCGGGCGGCCCGGTCCGCCGCCCGCGCTGGACGGGGCCGACCGCCGGCTGCTCGGGCTGCTCCAGCTGGACGGCCGGGCCAGCTTCGCCGCGCTGGCCGAGCGGATCGGGCTCTCCCAGCCGGCCACCCGGGCGCGGGTGCTGCGGCTGCTGGAGCTGGGCGCGGTGCATGTGACCGGGCTGGTGGAGTCGCGTGCGCTGGGCGTGCGCGAGGCCGCCGGGGTCGGCCTGGGCGTGCGGGGGCCGGTCCGGGCGGTCGCCGAGGCGGCCGCCGGACTGCCGGGGGTGAACTACGTGGCCACCGGCTACGGGCGCTTCGACGTGGTGTGCGGCCTGGACGCCCCGGACCGCTCGGCACTGCTCGCCGGGCTGGAGGCGGTGCGCGCCCTGCCGGGCGTGGCCCGCTCGGAGTCCTGGGTGCACCTGGACATCGTCAAGGAGTCCTACACCTACGATCTACCCATCCGATAAGCGATTTCTTCTCCTGGAAAGCACCAGGCGAATGATCCGCCCACCCAACAGATTCTGATAGGCGAAACGATATAAATGAACTCTTGACGCGTTCTTTTCGCCTCGCCTTCAATGGCCGGACACCTTCCCCCGCGAGAGAGTCCGGTCACCGATGACGTCTTCTCCTCCCCCTCCGCCCGCGGTCGCGGCGCTGCCGCGCTCGCTGGGCGTCTTCGGCGGAGTCCTGCTGACCCTGTCGTGCGTGACGCCCGCGTCGTCGCTCTTCATCGTCGTGCCCCCGCTGCTGCAGTCCCAGGGCAGCGGCGCGGTCATCAGCCTGCTGGTGGCCGCCGTGCTCTCGCTCGGGGTGGGCCTGTGCTACGCCGAGCTCGGCACCCTGGTGCCCAGCGCCGGCGGCGAGTACTCGATCGTGGGGCAGGTGCTCGGCCGGCTGGCCGGCTGGCTGGTGTTCGTGATCTCGATCGTCTCGCTGCTGGTGATCCCGCCGATCATCGCGCTCGGCACCGCGGACTACCTCGGCTCGGTGCTGTCGCTGGACCCGGCGGTCGCGGGCGGCGCGGTGATGGCGCTCGCCGTCGCGGTGGGCGTCCTGGACATCAAGTCCAACGCCCTGATCACCGGGATCTTCCTGGGCCTCGAAGTCCTCGCCGCCGCCGTCGTCACCGTGCTCGGCCTGACGCACATCCAGCAGCCGGCCTCGACCCTGGTGCACGCGGTCGTGCCGGACGGGCAGGGCGGCACCAGCCCCTTCACCCTCGGGCTGCTGATCTCCGGGCTGACCGTGGCGATCTTCACCTACAACGGCTTCGGCACCGGCATCTACCTCTCCGAGGACCTCCGCGACCCGCGCCGCTCGGTCGCCCGGACCGTCCTCTGGTCGCTGCTGGCCGGGGTCGTCGTCATCACCCTCCCGGTGATCGCGATCTGCCTGGGGGTGAGCTCCCCGGACCAGCTGGCGGCGGGCGACCTGGTCGCCATCGTCGACTCCTGGGCCGGCAGCGCGGTCGGCACCTTCGTCAGCCTCTGCATCGCCGCCGCCATCCTCAACGCCGTCATCGTGATGGTGATCCAGAACGGCCGGGTGCTCTACGCCTCCGCCCGCGACCGCACCTGGCCCGACCGGGTCAACCGCGCCCTCGGCACCCTGCACCCGCGCTGGGGCTCCCCCTGGGTCGCCACCCTCGCGATCGGCCTGCCGGGCGCGGTGCTGGCGCTCACCGTCCCGATCGAGGCGCTGCTCGGCTTCACCGGCGTGGTCGTCGCGGTGATCTACCTGCTGCTCGGCATCGCCGCCCTGGCCGCCCGGCGCGGCCGCCACCGCGCCACCGGCGCCTGGCGGATGCCGCTCTGGCCGGCCGCCCCCGTCCTCACCACCGTCGTCCTCGGCTACACGCTCACCCGGCAGGCCGGACGCGATCTGCTGATCACCCTCGCGGTGCTGCTCGTCGGGGTCCTCTACTGGTTCCTCTACCTGCGCCCGCGCAGCGCGACGCACTGGGTGCTCAGCCTGCCCGCCGACCAGACCGCCGGGACCGGCCCGGCACCCCGCCCCGCCACCGCCGTCCCTGTCACCGCTGCCGCCACCGCCACCACCACCGCCGCCACCACCGCTTCGGAGAACTCGTGAACCGCCCCGCCGAACTGATCGTCCACAACGCCCATGTCCACACCGTCGACGAGCGGCGCCCCCGGGCCGAGGCGGTCGCCGTCCGCGACGGCCGGATCGCCTGGGTCGGCGACGGAGACGGCTGGCGCGAGCTGGCCGGCCCCGGCACCGAGGTGGTCGACGCCCGCGGACGGCTACTGGTGCCCGGCTTCGTGGACAGCCACAACCACGTCCGGCTCGGCTCCGACGCGGCCTGCGTCCAGCTGGCCGGCGCGGCCGACCTGCCCGAGATCGGCCGCCGGATCGCCGACTGGCTGCGCCGCAACCCGTCCGCCGACTGGGTCGAGGCCGAGGCCTTCGACTACTCGGCCGTCCCCGGCGGGCGGATGCCCACCGCCGCCGACCTCGACCCGTACACCGGTGACCGGCCCGCCTTCGTGCTCAGCTACGACGTGCACACCGTCTGGCTGAACACCGCCGCCCTGCGCCGCCTGGGCATCACCGCGGCCACCCGTGAACTCCCCTTCGGCACCGTGCGGACCGACCCGGCCACCGGCGAACCCACCGGATTCCTCACCGACTTCGCGGTCCGCGGCCTCTCCCGGGACGGGCACCGGGCGCTGCGCGCCGCCGGCGTCCCGTGGGCCGCCCCCGACCGGCAGTACGGCCGGCTCTGCGCGAGCCTCGACCTGGCGGCCCGGTACGGCCTGACCACCGTCGTCGAACCGCAGAACTCCCTCGACGACCTGGCCCTGTTCGAGCGGGCCATCGCCGAGGGCCGGCTCCGCTCGCGCCTGGTCGCCGCGCTCTTCCACCCGCGCGGCACCACCCCGGCGGAGCTCGCCGGGTTCGCGGCGGCGGCCCGCCGGCACAGCGGCGACCGCTTCCGGGTCGGGCCGCTCAAGCTCTACATCGACGACGTGGTGGAGCCGCACACCGCCGCCCTGCTGGAGCCCTACGCGGGCCACCACAGCCACCGCGGCGAGACCTTCTACCCCGCCGAGGAGTTCGCCGAGGTGCTGGCCGGCCTCGACGCGGCCGGCTTCCAGACCTTTGTCCACGCCACCGGAGACCGGGGCATCCGGACCGTGCTCGACGCGGTCGAGCACGCCCGCCGGGTCAACGGGGCCCGGGACGCCCGCCACCAGGTGGTCCACGTCGAGTGCCTCGACCCGGCCGACGTGCCCCGCTTCGCCGAACTCGGCGTGGTCGCCTGCATGCAGCCCCGGCACTGCTCCCCCGACATCGCCGGCCCCGGCCGGGACTGGGCCGAGGCCGTCGGCGAGCAGCGCTGGTCCAAGGCCTGGCCGATGCGCAGCCTCCAGGAGGCCGGTGCGGTGCTGGCGTTCTCCAGCGACTGGAACGTCGCCGAGATGGATCCGCTGGTCGGCCTCTACACCGCCGTCACCCGCCAGGGCCTGGCCGGCGGCGAGGCCTGGGTGCCCGGCGAGACCGTCTCGCTGGCGGACGCGCTGCGCGGCTACACCCTGGGCAGCGCCTACGCCAACTTCCTGGACGACCGCCTGGGTTCGCTCACCCCCGGCAAGCTGGGCGACCTGGTGCTGCTCTCGGAGGACCTCTTCGCCCTGGACCCGAAGGCCCTGCTGGACGCCCGGGTCGACCTCACCGTGGTCGGCGGCGAGGTCGTCCACCGGGCCGGCTGACCCCCGCTCCGCCCGGCGGCGCGTGCGCGCCGCCGGGCCCCGGCCCCGGCCCCGGCCCGGCTCTGCGGCAATTGACCGTTTCGGACACTGCTCTCATCTGATGATCACTCATTTGCCAGCAATCGGACTCCTGGCGTACGGCGCCGTCCACTCGAATTCCTTCGCACACCGTCGAGATTCGAAAGGCACTGGACCCATGGCCCGTACCGCCGATCACCTGTCGCCCGACCAGCAGCTCAGGGAGGCGGCGACCCGCCTCGGCCGCCGACGGTTCCTCACCGTCACCTCGGCCGCCGCCGCGCTGGCGTTCACCACCAACCTGCCCGACGCGCAGGCGGCCGACGCCGAACTGGCCCCCCGCTCGCTGACCGAGAACCCGTTCACCCTCGGCGTGGCCTCCGGCGACCCGCTCCCCGACGCGGTGGTGCTGTGGACCAGGCTCGCCCCCCGCCCGTACGAGCCGGGCAACGGGCTGCCGCCCACCGGCACGGTGCGCGTCGGCTGGGAGATCGCCCGGGACGAGCGCTTCCGGAAGGTCGTCCGGCGCGGCACGGCCAGGGCGCACGCGGAGTTCAACTACAGCGTGCACGTCGACGTGGACGACCTCGACGCCGACCGGGTCTACTGGTACCGGTTCACCGTCGGCAGCTGGAGCAGCCCGACCGGGCGCACCCGCACCGCGCCCGCCCGGGGCCGGAAGCTCGACGAGGTCCGCCTCGGCCTGGTCTCCTGCCAGGCCTACGAGGACGGCTACTTCACCGCGTACCGCCACCTCGCGAACGAGAACCTGGACGCCGTCTTCCACGTCGGCGACTACATCTACGAGTACGGGATCGACGCGGTCGGCGGCGACCGGAAGTACACCGACCGCACCCTGCCCGCGCTCTACAACCACGAGACCACGACGCTGGAGGACTACCGGCTCCGGTACTCCCTCTACAAGACCGACCCGGACCTCCAGGCCGCGCACGCCGCCTTCCCCTGGTACGTCACCTGGGACGACCACGAGGTGGAGAACAACTACGCGGCCGGCATCCCCGAGAAGGGCCAGTCGCCCGAGGCGTTCGTGGCCCGCCGCGCCGCCGCCTACCGGGCCTACTGGGAGAACATGCCGCTGCGCATGCCGAAGCCCGACGGCACCGACCTGAAGCTCTACCGCCGCGTCCACTACGGCCAGTTGGCGCAGTTCGACATCCTGGACACCCGCCAGTACCGCTCCGACCAGGCCAACGGCGACGGCTGGCAGTACCCGACCCCGGAGTCCGCCGACCCGGCGCGCACGCTCACCGGCGCCACCCAGGAGCGGTGGCTGCTGGACGGCTTCCGCCGCTCCAGCGCGGTCTGGAACGTGCTGCCGCAGCAGGTGGTGTTCAGCCAGCGGAAGAACACCACCAACCCGACGTCCAAGCTCTCGATGGACGCCTGGGACGGCTACCCGGCCGCGCGCGAGCGGCTCCTGACCGGGGTCGAGCGGGCGGGCGTGAAGAACCTGGTGATCCTCACCGGCGACGTCCACGTGGCCTACGCCCTGGACGTCAAGCGGGACTTCAACGACCCGGCGTCCCGGACGGTGGGCGTCGAGTTCGTCGGCACCTCGATCAGCAGTGACGGGGACGGCGAGGAGCGGCCCTCCAACTGGAGCACCCTCCTGGCGGCCAACCCGCACATGAAGTTCTACGACGGGCGGCGCGGCTACACCACGCTCACCCTCGACCGCCGGCACGCGCGCGCCGACTACCGGACCGTCTCCCACATCACCACGCCGGGCGGCACGATCAGCACCTCCGGTTCCTTTGTCTCGGAGGCCGGCCACCCCGGCATCCAGCAGGCCTGACACCCCCCTCGGACGCCCCCTCGGGCATGCGCCGGGCCCTCCGTGCCACCGCCGGCACGGAGGGCCCGGCGCGTCACGGGGCCGGCGCGTCACGGGGCCAGGACGCGCTGCTTGGCAGCGGCGAACTCCTCCTCGCTGAGCATCCCCTGCGCCCGGAGCGCGGCGAGGCGTTCCAGACCGGCCAGCACCTGGTCGTCCGGCGGAGGAGGCGGAGGAGGCGGAGGTGCGGCAGCGGGTGGCGGCGCGGCAGCGGGTGGCGGCGGCGCGGCGGCGGGCGGCGGCGCGGCGGCGGGCGGCGGCGCGGCGGCGGGCGGCGGCGCGGCGGCCTGCTGGTGCCGGGCGGCGACGCGGCCGGAGACCGCGGTCGCGGTGCCCGCCACGACGGCGGTGCGGGCGGCGGTGCCGATCAGCCCCGGGCGCCCGCCTCGGGAGAGACGACGGCCGATCATGAGCTTCTCCTCCTCGGGTGGGGCGGTCAGGGCTTGTGGCCGATCGCGACGAGATCGGCCTCGACGATGCTCAGCGGGACCTGCTCCCGGGCCACCAGCAGGCCGCCGGCCTCCTTCAGCGCCCGGACGAGCGGGGTGGCCCAGCTGTTCTCCCAGACGATGATCGCGGCGGAGCTGTCCGGCGGGATCTCCTCGCAGACCGAGGCGAGGTCCTCCTCGCTGAGCAGCCCCTGGATCTCGCCGTCCACCTCGGAGAAGGCGGCGGCCTCGTCCTCCTCCAGCGCGTCCAGCTCCAGCACCCGGGCGGTTCCGTCCGCGTCCCGCTTGATGAAGGTCAGGTCGATGATGCGGACGATGCCCTCCGAGGTCAGACGCTTGAGCTCGGGGACGATGTCACCGCGGAACCTGTTGCCCGGGAAGGCGATGACCGCGTACTCGACCGGTCCGATGTCCATGACGGACCTCCCGTGTCGGCGCCCGGTGGCTGCGGGCGGGTGCTCTCCCATCGTGCGCCCCGGCGCAACCGGGTGCGAGTGGAGCGGGAGGGTCCCACGCCCGGCCGCACCGACCGTGTGGCGCCGCCCCGTCGGAGCGCCGTCATGAGAGCGCCCGGCCACCCCTGTGTCCGGCCGTGCCGCCCTACCGTGGGGTCCACCGGCATCGGACGCCGCTGAGCCCGCGAGACCGAGGAGATCACCGTATGACCGCCACCGGAACCCCCTCCGACCCCGCCGCGACCGAGGCCGACCGGACCCTGCTGCTGGCCGCCGTGGCCGCCGCCCGCCGAGCCAGGGAGGCCGGCAACCACCCGTTCGGCGCACTGCTCGTCGGACCCGACGGCGCCGTGCTGCTGGAGGCGGAGAACACCGTCGTCACCGGGCGCGACGCCACCGGCCACGCCGAGACCAACCTGGTCCGGCTGTCGACCGCGAGGTACGACGCCGGCTTCCTGAGCCGGTGCAGCCTCTACACGAGTACCGAGCCGTGCGCGATGTGCGCGGGTGCCGTCTACTGGTCCGGCATCGGCCGGGTCGTCTACGCCCTCGGCGAGGACGAGCTGCGCGCGATGACCGGGGCCGACGAGAAGAACCCGACCCTGGCACTGCCCTGCCGCCGGGTGTTCGCCGCCGGACAGCGGGACCTGCCCGTGGTCGGCCCGGTGGACACCGACGGTGCCCGCGAGGTCCACCGGGACTTCTGGGGCTGAGGGCCCGGGCCGGAAGGTCCTCCCGGGGCGGTCAGCCGAGCCGGTTGACGGCGGCCGCGAAGGCGGCGGGGAAACGGGCGGCGGTGGGCACGATCCGGTGTGCCAGCCGGGGCTGCCCACGCAGCCAGAGCAGGGAGCCGGTCAGCAGCCGGTACTGCCGGGACACCCGGCGCCACGCCGACTCGTACTCCTGCGGCCGGTCGGCCCGGACGCAGCGCACCAGTTGGTCGGCCGCGCCGAGGGCGATCGACAGGCCCTCGCCGGTGAGCGCGTCGACGTAGCCGGCGGCGTCGCCGACCAGCAGGACGCGCCCGGCCACCCGGGCGCGGACCCGCTGGCGCAGCGGTCCGGCGCCGAGGACGGGCGTCGCCGCGGCCCGCGGCAGGCGGGCGGCCAGCCGGGGGAACCGGGCCAGTTGCTCGTCGAACGGGCCGCGGTCGCCGGTCAGGACGGCAACCCCGACCAGGCCGGGGCCGACCGGGGTGACATAGGCCTCGGACCGGGCCGACCAGTACACCTCGACGCAGTCCGTCCACGGCGGTACGGCGAAGTGCCGGCGCAGCCCGTACCGGGCCGGTGCCCGGCCGGACCGGGCCTCCAGGCGCAGGCCGCGCCGGATCGGTGAGTGCAGGCCGTCGGCGGCCGCGAGGTAGCGGGCGGTGATCCCGGCCGCCGTGACGCTGTCGCGGCCCTGGTGGACGGCGGTCACCCGCAACGGCAGGACGGCCACGCCGAGTTCGCGGGCCCGGCGGTCCAGCGCGGCGTGCAGGTCGGTCCGCCGGACGCCCAGGCCCGGGTCCCCCCGGAAGAGCCCCTCGGCCTGGTAACGGTCGTCCAGGTAGCGGATCCCCCGGAGGGCGTGTCCGTCGACGGTGACGCCGAGCTCGGCCAGCGCCCGCCGGCCGGCGGGCATCAGCCCCTCGCCGCAGGCCTTGTCGACCGGCGTCCGGCGGGGCTCGGCGACCACCACCTCCAGGCCGGCCCGGGCGGCGTGGATCGCGGTGGCGAGTCCGGCCGGGCCGCCGCCGGCCACCAGGAGGTCGATCACGGGGCCGTACCGGACGGGGCCGGGGCGCGGTCCGGTGCGGCGGCCGGGGCCGCGCGCAGGGCGGCGTTCTCGCAGCGCAGCCGGACCGCGAGGAGGGGGAGGTTGAGGAGCGTGAAGCCGGCCGCGGTGAGCCAGGCGGTGTGGACCAGGGGCAGTGCGACGCCCTCGGCCACGACCGCGAGGTAGTTGGGGTGGTTCAGCACCCGGTACGGGCCGGTGGCCACCAGGGGCAGGCCGGGGACCACGAGCACCCTGGTGTTCCAGCGTGGTCCGAGGGTGCCGACGCACCACCAGCGCAGGGCCTGCGCCGCGAGCGCGAGCAGCAGCGCCGGCCACCCGAGCGCGGGCAGGAACGGCCGGTCCGCCCAGGCCGTCTCGGCCAGGCAGCCGGCCAGCAGGGCGGTGTGGAGCAGGACCATGACGGGGTAGTGGCCGCGCCCGTGCTCGGTGGCGCCGTGCCGCCGGCTCCAGGCGGTGTTGCGGCGTGCGGTGCGGAGCTCAGCCAGGCGTTCGGCGGCCACCAGCAGCACGAGGGCGGTGTAGGGGGTCATCGTCGGCCTACCAGCGGATCAGGACGAGTTCGGAGCAGAAGCCGGGCCCCATGGCGAGCAGCAGGCCCGGGGTGCCGGCCAGCGGGGGGCGCAGCGCGAGGGTGTCGCGCAGGATGTGCAGCACGGAGGCCGAGGAGAGGTTGCCCACCTCGGCGAGCGAACGCCAGGTCAACTCCAGTGCCTTGGCGGGTAGATCGAGGCTCTCGCGAAGGGCGTCCAGGACCTTGGGGCCGCCGGGGTGGCAGACCCAGGCGGTCACGTCCTGGAGCTTCAGGTCGTGGTCGGCCAGGAACGCGCGGACCTCGGGCCCCAGGTGACGGCGGACCAGTCCGGGCAGTTCGCCGCCGAGCAGGATCCGGAAGCCGCCGTCCCCGATGTCCCAGCCGAGCAGGCGCTCGGTGTCCGGGTAGAGCCGGCTGCGGGTCGCCACCACGACGGGCCCGTCGTCCGGGCGGCGGCTCGGGTGGTCGCGGCCGACCGCGACCACGGCGGCCGCGCCGTCGCCGAACAGCGCGCCGGCCACCAGGTTCGCCGCCGAGGCGTCGGTCCGTTGCAGCGTCAGGGAGCAGAGTTCGACGGAGAGCAGGACCGCGACGTCGGCGGGCCGGCCTTCCAGGTAGTCGTGGAGCCGGGCGATTCCGGCGGCGCCGGCCACGCAGCCGAGCCCGAAGACCGGTACCCGTTTCACGTCCGCGCGCAGCCCGAGGCGGGTGGCGAGCCTGGCTTCGACGGACGGGACGGCGATGCCGGTCACCGAGGTGGAGATCAGCAGGTCCACGTCGCGCGGGCGCAGTCCGGCCTGGTCGAGCGCCTCGGCCAGGGCCCGTTCGCCCAGTTCGAGGGCCACCGTGATGAAGCTGTCGTTGGCTTCGCCGAACCCGCTCAGGGCCGCGTAGCGCTCCAGCGGCATGGCCAGTCGGCGGCCGCGCACCGTGGACGCGGCGTGCAGCCGGTCGAGCAGTTCGCGCCGCCCCTCCCCCACCGCCCCCATGGCCGCCAGCGCGTCCGTGATCTCGTGCTGTTCGTACCGGTGCTCCGGCAACACCCCGTGGACGGCTGCGATTCGCGTCATTGCCCCAGCATAGGGACGAACAGCATCAAATCGCCCTCAGCCGCGAGGGCCGCGCCGATCCGGCCCTGCGGCCCCGGCCGGATCTAGCATCACGGTGTGCCCACCACCGAAAGCGGTCGTAGCGATGTCCACCGGGTCGGCGGAGCCGTGGAGTTGACGCACCGTCGAGCAGGCCGGTCGGCGCTCGCGCTGCTGCGGGCGTGCCACCCCGAGCCGACGGCGGCGGTCACCGTGCTGATGACGGCGCTCGCCGCGGTGTCCGGGCGGAGCGCGGCCGGCTGCCTGCTGGTGGCGTCCGCCGTGCTCACCGGTCAGCTGTCGGTGGGCTGGTGCAACGACCGGGTCGACCTGGCGCGTGACCTCGCGGCGGGCCGGCGGGACAAGCCCCTGGCCACGGGCGCGCTCGGCCCGACGACGGTGTCCGTCGCGGCGGGCGGCGCGCTGGGCCTCTGCGTTCCGCTGTCGCTGGCGAGCGGGCCCTGGGCGGCCGCCGCCCATCTGTCCGGTGTCGCGGCGGCGTGGGGTTACAACCTCGGCCTCAAACGCACCGCCGCCTCCTGGCTGCCCTACGCCGTGGGCTTCGGCGCGCTGCCCGCCTTCGTCACGCTGGGGCTGCCCGGCCATCCGTGGCCGCCCGTCTGGTCGGCCGCGGCGGGGGCGCTCCTGGGTGTCGGGGCGCACCTCACCAACGTGCTCCCGGACATCGAGGCCGACCTGGCCGCGGGCGTGCGCGGACTCCCCCAGCGGCTGGGCCGCCGCCGGGTCCGGGCGCTCGCGCCCGTCGTGCTGCTGGCCGCGTCGGCCGTCCTGGCGTTCGGGCCCGCCGGACCGGCCGGATGGGCCGGATGGGCCGCGTTCGCCGTCACCGGTGCGCTGGCCGCGGCCACCGTGCTGCCGGCCGGCCGGGATCCGCGCAGCCGGCTGCCGTTCCTGGCGACCCTGGGACTGGCGGCGACCGCCGTGGCACTGCTTCTGCTGCGCGGAGCCGCGCCGGCCTGAGCGCGCCCGCGCTCCGGGCGGGGCGCGTCCGGAGCGCGGGCGGGCGGCGCCCGCCGGCAGGAGATCCGGCGGGCGCCGCGTGAGCGGGCCCCGGACGGGGCGCTGGAGGTGGAGATAGGAATCGAACCCATGTACGCGGCCCTGCAAGCCGCTGCCTCGCCTCTCGGCCACTCCACCGGGCGATGTGTGCAACATTAGGGCAATGCTCCGGAAATCCCGCACCCCGACACACGGGAAAACGCCGCGCCGCCTCCCCGGGCCTTTCCGGACACACGCTCCGCCCGGCGTTTCCGCGCGCCACTCGTCCCGGCGGTAACCTGCTGCGTGCAGTGCCCCCGATCCGAGAAGATGGGATTCACACGTGACGGTCAAGGATTCCCAGCCGGCCATTTCTGTCAGCCCCGTATTCACCGGGCCGGCCGCCCGCTGCCAGTACAAGAGCCTGCCGCTGCGGGACCTCCCCCCGCTCGGCCTCGTCCGCCAGGCCCGGATGGCGCGCGAGGAGGCCCGCGAGCGCCACGCCGGGGTGCCCGCGCCCGGCCGCCCCTCGGCGTTCGCGGTCGGCGACTGGGTGCGGGTCAAGGACGCAGACGCCGTCCGGGCGACCCTCGACGAGCAGGACCGCCACCGCGGTCTCTGGTTCACCGACAGCCAGTGGTCGTACTGCGGCCGCACCTACCGGGTCGAGCACATCGTCCGGCGGATGGTCGACGACCACTACCGGATGCGCCGCCTCTCCTCCACCACGACGCTGGCGGGCGCCACCTGTCTGGGCGCGGACCGGACGCAGGGCTGCGGGCTGGCCTGCGCCCTGCTCTTCCGGGACGAGTGGCTGGAGCCGTCCACGGCGGAGGCGGCCCACGTCATCCCGTCCGACTACCGGGCCACCGTCCGCAGCCTCCCGGAGATCCAGGCCACGCTGGACGGCTCGGGCCGGCTGCACGGGGTGCCGTTCCACCCCGGCATGGCCAGGTTCGCGGGCACCCGCCACGGCGCGACCCACGTGGGCCACCGGGCGCTGGCCTGGTGGCAGCGGCCGGTCGGCGGCGACTGGTACGTCCTGGACAGCCTGCGGTGCGGCGGCGAGCCGCTGCCGGAGACGGGCTGCGACCGCCAGTGCGGCCTGCTGTGGCACGCCTCCTGGCTCCGCCTGGAGCCGGCGACCGGCGAGTGAGACCCACGGCCGGGCACCGGGCCGGCTGCGGCCCGGCGCCCGGTCGCGGCAGCCCGGTCGCGGCAGCCCGGTCGCGTCAGCGGGTCCAGCGGTGGCGCAGGTACTTGGCCGTCAGGCGCAGCGGGCCGTCGCGGTCCCCCACATAGCTGCGCGGGAGGGTGTGCGGGCCGGCCGCGGCCCCGGGGCTGACGGCGCAGGCGTGGGTGTAGCCGGCCGCTTCGACGGCCCCGACGGCGGCCGGGTCGAAGGACCCGTACGGGTAGCAGAAGCCCTCGACGGCGCAGCCGGTGACGTCCTGGAGGATGCTGCGGCTCTCCGCGACCTCGGCGGTCAGCCGCTCGGGGGCGAGACCGGCCAGGGCGACATGCGTGAGGCTGTGCGAGCCGACCTCCATCCCGGCGTCGACCACGGCGCGGACCTGCCGGGCGGTCATCAGGGGCTTGCGCGGCCCTTCGCGGTCCCAGTCGTTGTCGGCGCCCATCTTCCGCGCCACGACGTAGACGGTCGCCGTGAAGCCGTGGTCCGCCAGGAGCGGCACGGCCTGGTCGAGGAAGTCCCGGTAGCCGTCGTCGAAGCTGAGGCCGACGAGCCCGGCCGCGGTGCCGGCGGCGTGGGCGCGCTCCAGCTCGCCGACGGAGACCCCGCGCAGGCCGCTGTGCGAGAGCCAGCGCAGCTGGCCGCGGAGCCGGTCGGGATGCACCGTGACGAGGTAGGGGTCCTCGGGTTCGGTGTCCACCGAGTGGTACATGAGCGTCCACGGGCGGCGCTCCGCCCGGCGATCGCGGCCCTCCGGACCCGATGGGGGGAGAACAGCGGAACCATGCTCAGAGAGCGTCATCTTCAACCCCGCCGTCGATTCGCCCGTCATCCGCCTGGGCGTGCCGAATCGGCCCACGGAATCAGGAGTCCCTGCTCGGTGCAGTCGAGCACGGTGGATTCTGGCAGACCGGATCACGGCAATGTGACCACCGGGGCTGTTACACGGAGGAAATACTTCG
Source organism: Kitasatospora sp. NPDC092286 (assembly GCF_044755565.1). Lineage (NCBI taxonomy): Bacteria > Bacillati > Actinomycetota > Actinomycetes > Kitasatosporales > Streptomycetaceae > Kitasatospora > Kitasatospora sp. NPDC092286. Next base: position 72,685 of record NZ_JBIVRD010000039.1, read on the forward strand.
CACGGCGCATTAATTCCGTATGGGTATGACAATAATTCCTAATTGAGGACTGTTGATCGACCTCGCGCGAGAAAATCCCGCACGAGGTCCGCCAGATCCGCGAGATCCGGGAATATCAACTGCCCGGAATATTCGGACTGCCGGGCCGCACCCGGCGGTCAGGTCTTCTCGGGCGTGCGGGGAGTGGGCCTTCCGTTGACGGCCGGGGCCGCCACCCCCGGCTGGAGGGAGTGCAGGATGGCCAGGCCCTCGCCGACGATGCCGGCCGCCAGCTGGTTGACGCCGTCGGTGCCGTTCAGCACGGTGAGGCTGGCTCCGGCCATGCCGCGGGCGGCCGCCTCGGCGAGCGCCGGCAGGTTCTCCACCACCCGGTTGGCCGCGATGAGCTCCTGGTTGCCGTCCCGGAGCGAGGCGGCCCGGGCCTTGTTGGCATCGGCCTGGGCCTGGGCGATCGTCCGCTCGGTGTAGGCGTTGCCGTCGGCCTCGAACTTCGCCCGGTCGCGGCTCGCCTCGGCGAGCGTCCGCTGCCGGTACGCCTCGGCGTCGGCCGGGCGGCGGACCTCCGCCTCCAGACGCTGGGCCGCCAGCGCGGCCTGGCGCTCGGCGAGGGCCGTCTGCTGCTCGATGACCTCCTGGGACGCCCGGGCCTGGGCGAGCGGGCCGGCCTGGGCGGCGCGGGCGTTGGACTCCTCGGTCTGCGCCAGGAAGCCCGCCCGCTTGATCGCGGTGTCACGCTCGTACTCGGCCTTCAGCGCGGCGGCCTGCTGCTCGCGCTCGGTGGCCTCCTGGTCCGCCTTGGCCCGGGCGATCCGGGCCTGGCCGGCGACCGCCGCGGCGTGCGGCGCGGCGAGGTTGTCGATGTAGCCGGTGGCGTCCTCGATCTCCTGGATCTGCAGGGCGTCCACCACGATGCCGAGCTTCTCCATCTCGCCGTGGCTGCCGGCCATGACCTCCTGGGCGACCCGGCTGCGCTCACGGATGATCTGCTCCACGGTCAGCCCGCCGATGATCGAGCGCAGGTGCCCGGCGAAGATCCGGCCGACCAGCTCCTCCATCTGGTTCTGCTCGGACAGGAAGCGGCGGGCGGCGTTGGCGATCGACACCGCGTCGTCGCCGACCTTGAACACGCAGACCGCGCGGACGGTGAGCCGGATCCCCTGCTGCGTCACGCAGTCCTCCGCGATCTCCGCCTCCTGCAGGGCGAGGGAGAGCATCCGGGCCTTCTGCTTCACGGGGAGCACGAAGCTCCCGTGCCCGGTGACGATCCGGAACTGGGTGTCCTGCGACTGCCGCTTGGACCCGGAGATGAGCATCGCCTCGTTGGGGGCGGGAACGTGCCAGAACAACATGACTGACCACCTGGTGTACTACACGGGTTCGTACTGCTTCCTACCGCGCGGGTTCCGGCCGCACGGGTTCCGGCTCGTCCCGGTTCCGGCTCGTCCCGGTTCAGGACGGCAGGAGTTCGACGAGCACCGAACGGGCCGAGATCATGTCGACCACGACCACCCGGGCGTCCCGGCCGACCGGTTGTGCGGCCCACGCCGCGAACGCCTCCGATCCACCCCGCAGCGCGACCAGCACCTCGCCCGGTCCGTCGGACGGGATCGGCACCGTCACCCTGCCGACCGCCCCGACCGGGCTCCGCGAGGAGTCGTCGATCTCGTCCATACGCCCTCGCACCGGGAATGTCTCCGGCCGCCGTCGCGCCGGACCGTGCACTGTCACGCGGCGACACCGCCTCCCGGAGGCCCACACCTCCGGCTTCTCCGACTCTCGGGAACACCGGCGGCGGCAGCCGACGGCGACACTGTCCCCGATGTCTTCCACGGTACTCCGGGCCCACCGGAAGACCACCGGCCGAAGGGCGGGCCCGGGCCGCCGACACCCGGCCCGGACGAGGTGGGCACCGCGTACGGAAGCCGGTCGCGGTGGGTCACCGGGGCCGGGTGGGCCCTTCCTTTCCCCCCGGGTCGCCTCCGGGCGCTCCGGCCCGCTGCCGACACTCCTCGCTCCGGCGCTCGTACCCCTCTTTCCCCCGGGTACCATCGGTGACGACCCGTCGGGCACCTGGCGGGAGGAATGCCCCTCCCGCCCGGCCGGGGCGGGGGCGGGGTGGGCCGTTCAGCCGGCGAGTTCGGCCAGGCGGTGTGCGGTGTCGGCGAGTTCGGGCCGGCGGTGGCGCTGGGCCACCAGCCGGCCGCGCAGGCCGCGCAGTTCGTGGCCGACCAGCGCGGGCAGGCCGGGGGTGGCGCCCTCCAGAGCCGGCCCGAGCAGCGAGACGGCGGCCTGGGGGTCGTGGGCGCAGAGGTGGCAGTCGGCGACCCGGACGGTGAACAGCAGCCGGGTGGCGGGGAGTTGGGCCGGGCCGAGCAGGCGCAGCGCCGTCCGGGCGGCGTCCAGGGCGCGCTGGGCGAGCCGCGGGTCGCCGACGGCGGCGGCGACGTCGCGCAGGGCGGCGGCGGCCCCGGACTCCACCCGCAGGTGCATCGAGGCGATGGAGAGCCAGGGCGCGTCGGACTCGTCGCGCTCGCCGATGTGGTCGAGGTGCAGCCGGGCGCGGGCGATGTGCCGGACGGTCTCCCGGACGTCGCCCGCGAGGCCGTGCGCGCGGGCCTGGCCGACCTGGGACATGGCGCCGGCCCAGTGCCGGCCGGGGGCGGCACGGCCGATCTCGCGGGCGTAGCCGAGGGCGGCGGCGGCGTCGCCGTCCAGGCGGGCGAGGGTGCTCATGTCGCTGAGCGCGGCGACCTGGGTGGCGGGGTCGTCGGCCAGTTCGGACCAGCCGAGCGCGCGGTCGAAGCAGGCCATCGCGGTGGCGTTGCGGCCGTGCTGCATGCGCAGCGCCCCGGCCGCGTGCGCGTACTCGGCGGCGAGCAGGGCGAGCGGTCGGCGGCGGTCGGCGGGGGTGCCGGGCAGCCGGCCGAGGACGGCGCGCAGGGTGCGTTCGACGGCGGCGGCGAGGCCTGGGTGCGGGCGGTCCTCGCCGGAGCGCAGGTGGGCGGCGAGCAGCCCGGTGAGGGCGTGCGCGGTGTCGGCGTCCAGGGGCGGCGGGGCGGCGGGGTCGGCGGCGCAGAAGGCGGCGTGCAGTTCGGCGATGTCGGCGGCGTCGGGGACGGCGCAGCCGGCGGCGCCGTGCAGCGGGCAGAGCAGGCCGTAGTCGGGGAGCCGGCCCGGCGGACGGCCGGGCGGGAGGGGCGGCAGCGGCGCCGCCGGCGGGGGGCCGCCGGGCAGCGGCGGGCGGAAGAGGCCGGACGGGATGGCCGCGGCGGGCGGCGGGGGCTGGGCGGCCCGCTGTTCGGCATCCTCGGCCCGGTCGCAGGCGGTACGCAACTCGCCTCCGGCGGCGAGCAGTTCGTCGATCCGGTCGGCGATCCTCGGCGTGACCCTGCGGATGCCGTGTTCGAGTTTGCTGACGGCGGTGTGGTCGTAGCCGATCTCGGCACCGAGCTGGGCCTGGGTGAGGCCGGCGCGTCGGCGCCAGTGGCGCAGCCGGGCGCCGAAGGCCCGCCAGAGGTCGGCGGCGGACGCCGCGGACGGCGCGTCTGCGCGGTTCCGGTGCACGGGCTTCCTCCCCCGAGTCCTCCCCGCCCTTCGCGGTCTTCCGACTCTGAGGACGGTACTCGACGAGCGCCCGATCCGTACATGAGGTGGTCTCAACCTCTTCCTTAAGGTGGTCTCAACCTCTGTGCGGGATCGGAGACTTGACAGAACTTGCCAACCCCTCTGAACTGCTGCGACTTCCGTTGACCCGAACATGACGGTGTGTGAGGGTTCCGGTCACCCGAGCGCGGACGGCCCGCACGGCCGCCCCCCGATGCGGCCTGCGGTACGGCACTGGCACGTCGTCCGCGGTCGAGGACCCCCACGTTCGAGGAGCCTCGATGCAACACAGACTGACAGCAGGGAGGCTGCTGACCGCAGCCACCACCCTGACCGTTCTGGCCGGAATGCTCGCCGCCACCAGCGCCGGGCAGGCCGCCGCCGACCCCGGTCCGGCCGCCGCTCCACCGAGCGCACTGGCCGCGGCCGTCTCCGCCGCCGACCAGGCCGCCGCGGCGGGCCTGGACGCCCTGGCCAAGGGCCCGGGCGAGACCTACGAGCGCACCGCGGTGACCCCGTGGCTCGGCGGTCTGTACTCGGTCGCGTACGAGCGCAGTTACCACGGCCTGCCGGTGGTCGGCGGCGACGCCGTCGTCATAGCCGACGGCCAGGGCCGGGTGCGCGGCCTCCAGTCGGCCGCCTCCGGGCCGGTCGGCGGCTCCACCACTCCCGTGGTGAGCGCCGCCGACGCCGAGAAGACCGCCCGGACCAGGCTCGCGACCGTGGACGGCGTCGAGTCGCGCCGTCTGGTCGTCCGGGTCAAGGACGGCACCGGACGGCTCTCCTGGGAGACCGTGCTCACCGGCCGGACCGCCACCGCCCCCAGCCGGCTGCACGTCTTCGTGGACGCCCGCACCGGCGAGGTCGTCGACAGCTACGACGACGTCCGGGCCGGCACCGCCAACAGCAAGTGGAACGGCCCCGCCCCGGTCACCATCAGCACCACCAACTCCGGTGGCTCGTACTCGCTGCGCGACCCCGGCCGGCCCGGGCTCAGCTGCGCCGACTACAGCACCGGCCAGGTGTTCAGCAAGTCCAGCGACTCCTGGGGCACCGGCAACCCGACCAGCAAGGAGACCGGCTGCGCCGACGTGATGTTCGCGGCGCAGAAGGAATGGGACATGCTCCGCGACTGGCTGGGCCGCAACGGCCACAACGGCAACGGCGGCAGCTGGCCGGTCAAGGTCGGCCTGAACGACGTCAACGCCTACTGGGACGGCTCCTCGGTCTCGATCGGCCACAACAACGCCAACGAGTGGATCGCCGCGATCGACGTGGTCGGCCACGAGTTCGGCCACGGCCTCGACCAGTACACGCCCGGCGGCGCCAACAACGAGTCCGGCCTGGGCGAGGCGACCGGCGACATCATGGGCGCCCTCACCGAGGCGTACGCCAACGAGCCGGCCCCGTACGACACTCCGGACTACACCGTCGGCGAGATGATCAACCTGGTCGGCAACGGGCCGATCCGGAACATGTACAACCCCTCGCTGGTCGGCAACAACCCGAACTGCTACTCCTCCTCGATCCCGAACACCGAGGAGCACGCCGCGGCCGGCCCGCTGAACCACTGGTTCTACCTGCTCGCCGAGGGCTCCAACCCGGGCGGTGGCAAGCCGACCAGCCCGACCTGCAACAACTCCTCGGTGACCGGCGTCGGCATCCGGGACGCCGGGCGGATCTTCTACGGCGGCATGCTGCTCAAGACCAGCGGCATGACGTACAAGCGGTACCGCACCGCGACCCTGACCGCGGCCAAGAGCCTCGACCCGAGCTGCACCTTCTTCAACCGGGCCAAGGCCGCCTGGGACGCGGTCGGCGTGCCCGCGCAGACCGGTGACCCGACCTGCACGACCAACGGCACCAACGACTTCTCGCTGGCCCTCGGCCCGGCCTCCGGTTCCGTCCAGCCCGGCGCCTCGACCAGCTCGACGGTCACCACGGCCGTGACCCAGGGCACCGCGCAGACGGTCAACCTGACCGCCTCGGGCGCGCCCAGCGGCGTCACCGTCTCCTTCAACCCGTCCTCGGTGCAGGCGGGTTCGTCCGCCACGATGACCGTCTCGACGTCCGCCGCGGTGCCCGCCGGCACGTACACCATCACGGTGACCGGCACCGGGAGCGCCACCCACACCGCGCAGTACACGCTGACGGTCGGCGGCGGCAACCCCGGCGGCAACGCGCCCGACATCGACGTGGCCAAGGTGCAGGCGCACCTGACCCAGCTGAACACCATCGCCTCGCAGAACGGCGGCAACCGGCGGGCCGGCAGCGCCGGGCACTCCCAGTCGCTCGCCTACATCAAGGGCAAGCTCCAGGCGGCCGGCTACACCGTCAGCGAGCAGACCTGCACCTCCTGCACCTACACCTCCAACAACCTGATCGCCGACTGGCCGGGCGGCCCGGCCGACCAGGTGACCATGTTCGGCGCCCACCTGGACAGCGTGGCGGCCGGGCCCGGCATCAACGACAACGGCTCCGGTTCGGCCGTGCTGCTGGAGAACGCGCTGGTCCTGGCGCAGCAGAACCCGAGCCTGACCCGGCACGTCCGGTTCGCCTGGTGGACCGGTGAGGAGCAGGGCCTCCAGGGCTCCCAGTCCTACGTCGGCCAGCTGAGCTCGGCCCAGCGCGCCGCGATCAAGGGCTACTACAACTTCGACATGGTCGGCTCGCCCAATGCCGGCTACTTCATCAACAACATCGGCTCCACCACCTCCGCGCCGATGAAGGCGTACTGGGACTCGCTGAACCTCCAGCCGGAGGAGAACGTCGAGGGCCAGGGCCGCTCGGACGACTACTCGTTCCAGCAGGCCGGCATCCCCACCTCCGGCTACGCGGCCGGCGCCAGCGCCGTCAAGACCTCGGCCCAGGCGGCGAAGTGGGGCGGCACGGCCAACCGGGCCTACGACTCCTGCTACCACCAGTCCTGCGACACCACCGGCAACATCGACGCCACCGTCCTCAACCGCAGTGCGGACGGCGTCGCGTACACCGTGTGGAAGACCTCGGTCGGCGGCACCGTGCCGACCAACGACTTCTCCGTCGCGGTGAACCCGGCGACCGGCAACGCCACCCCGGGCGGCTCCACCACCGCGACCGTGTCCACCGCCACCACCGCCGGTTCGGCCCAGACGGTGAACCTCACCGCCTCGGGCGCGCCGGCCGGCGTCACGGTCTCGTTCAGCCCGTCCTCGGTGCAGTCCGGCTCGTCCGCGACCATGACGGTCTCGGTCGGCGCCTCGGCCGCCGCCGGCACGTACAGCATCACGGTGACCGGCACCGGCTCGGTCGCCCACAGCACCACCTACTCGCTGGTCGTCGGCACCGATCCCGGTAACCCGGGCGGCACCTGGGCCGCGGGCACCACCTACCAGGCGGGCGACGTCGTGACCTACGGCGGGGTGAGCTACCGATGCCTCCAGGGCCACCAGGCCCAGGTCGGCTGGGAGCCGCCCATCGTCCCGGCCCTGTGGCAGCGTCTCTGACACAGAGGGGGTCCGTGCCGCGGTTCGTCGAGGGGGACGAACCGCGGCACGGCCGCGTTCACACCGGCCCGGCCGCCCGTCGGCGGCGGGCCCGTCACTCCCCCGGCCGGGGCCTGGAACCCGGACCCGGCCGCGGCTCCGGTTCCGGTTCTGGCCGTGACTCCGGCTCCGGTTCCTTTCCCGGCCTCGTTCCCGGCCCAGGGCCGGGCCCCGCCGTCGGCTCCGGGGGGCCGCCCCGCCTGTGCCGGGACAGCAGCAGCGGCAGCGCCGAGACCACCACCAGAACCAGGACCACCGGCAGCAGATAGTCGCCCACCTGCGGGAAGGACGCGCCCAGCGCGAAGCCTGCCAGGACCGTGCCCTGGGTCCAGAGCAGCCCGCCCACCACCTGCCAGAGCACGAACGTGCGGGTCGGCACCCGCAGCGCGCCGGCCAGCGGCCCGAGCACGGAGCGCACCATCGGCAGGAACCGCCCGAGCACGATCGCCCGGCGCCGCCCGTAGCGGTGCAGCAGGTCCTCCGAGCGGTCCACCGCGGTCCTGAGCCGGGGGCCCCGGCCGCGCGCGGTGAGCGCCCGGCCCCCGTGCCGCCCGAGCACGAACCCCAGCTGGGTACCGGCCACCGAGCCGACCGCCGCGCAGAGCAGCACCTGCCAGAGGGTGAGGTAGGGGCCGTGGTGCTCGGCCGCCGTGGGCGCCGAGGCGCAGAGCACCCCGGCCGGGAAGAGCAGCGTGTCACCGGGGACGAGGAAACCGACCACCGGCACCCCCGCCTCGACGAAGGTCACCACCAGGACCGCCAGCGCGCCGTAGGCGGCGAGCAGCGAGGACCCGCTGGTCACATCGAGCGCGAAGGCCATCCGTCACCCCAGCCGGTGCGGCCGGACCACCGGTCTGCGTGGCCCTCCGGCCACTCTAGTAGGGTCGGGGACTGGCGCGGTGGGCGATGCTCCGTTTCCAGTCCCCGCCGCTTCAAACCGTGCATGCAGTTCTCCCGCACACGGCTTTCCGA
>NZ_JBIVRD010000040.1:0-78023 GCF_044755565.1 Kitasatospora sp. NPDC092286
CTGCAGGGGGGACCCTGTGGGAGAGTAGGACGCCGCCGAACAATCATTCCAGAGAACCCCCACCCGATTCCGGGTGGGGGTTCTCTGCGTTTACGCAGGATACGATCGCGGTATGGCACGTCGTCCTGGCCCCAAGGCCAACCCCGAAGAAACCAAGCCGCGCACCGAGCCTTTCAGCCTGGCGACGGACCCGTTCACGATGGAGAGCTCGCACGAGGTGGCCGGTCTGTACCTGGCCCCGCCGGAGCGGGTGCTGGCACTGCACGTCGACGCCGAGACGGTGTTGCGGCCGAAGCTCAGGGCCGCGCTGGAGGAGCTGCGGCACGAGCCGCTGCCGGCCACCGTGGCGACCCTGCTGGGGGCGCTCGACGCCACCTCGGAGAAGGTCGTCGGCACCCTGCACCGCAGGCGGCGGGGGGTGGCCTTCCGGCAGTACCTGTCGAGGCTGGACCAGGAGCTGCCGGAGGGCGGCGAGGTCCACCTGATCTGCGACAACTACTTCACGCACAAGTCGCCGACGGTCATCAACTGGCTTCGGGCGCACCCGCGGTTCGTCATGCACTTCGCCCCGAACGAGTCGGCCTGGCTCGCGCACGTGGAGCGCTGGTTCGCCTACCAGGCGGCCCGGGAGGGTTTCCACGGGGACAAGTCCTCGGCGGCCGCGCTGTCGGCGGGGATCACCGAGTGGCAGGGCAGTGTGGTGGAGGAGTCCGAGGAGGACGAGGGCACCGCACGCGGCGTCCACGTCTGGGTGAAGCCCCGCTACTAGGGATCACCAGCCAGCCAGCCGGCTCGGAGCGCTCGGGAGGGCTCAGAGCCGGCCGGCGGCCTTCAGCGCCAGGTAGGCGTCGGCGAGGGCCGGGGCCACCGCGGTCGGCGGGGCGTCCAGGACGGTCACGCCGTGGCGGGTGAGCCGGTCGGCGGTGAGCCGGCGGTCGGCACGGGTCTGCTCGGCCGCCGCCGCGCCGTACACGGCCTCGACGGTGCCGCGGCCGGTGGCCAGCTCGTCGAGGCGAGGGTCGGCCACGGAGGCCAGCACGACCTCGTGGCGCTTGGTGAGCATCGGCAGCAGCGGCAGCAGGCCGGCCTCGACCGGTGCCGCGTCGAGGCCGGTGAGCAGGACGATCAGTGAGCGGTGCGGTGCCATCGTGAGCGCGGTGGAGACCAGGGAACGCATGTCGGTCTCGTAGAGGGCGGGTTCCAGCAGGGCCATCGCGTTGGTGAAGGCCGGCAGGATCTCGCTGGGGGAACGGCCGGCCACCGAGGCCCGCTTGCGCAGGTCGTGGGCGAGCAGGTCGACCCGGTCACCGGCCCGGGTGGCGAGCGCGGTGAGCAGCAGCGCGGCGTCGAGGGAGGCGTCCAGCCGGGGGGCGTCGCCGACCCGGCCGGCGGAGGTGCGGCCGGTGTCGAGGACGATCAGGATGTGCCGGTCGCGTTCGGGGCGCCAGGTACGGATGGCGACGGTGTTCCGGCGGGCGCTGGCGCGCCAGTCGATCGAGCGGACGTCGTCGCCCGGCAGGTACTCGCGCAGGGAGTCGAACTCGGTGCCCTGGCCACGGGTCAGGACGGAGGTGCGGCCGTCGAGTTCGCGCAGCCGGGCGAGCCGGGAGGGCAGGTGCTTGCGGCTGTCGAACGCGGGCAGGGCGCGGACCGCCCAGGGGACGAGGTGTGATCCCTGCCGGCCGGCCAGGCCGAGCGGCCCGAGGGAACGGACCGTCACCTTCCTGGCGTGGTGGTCGCCGCGCCGGGTCGGGGTGAGCACTGTGGTGACGCGGCGCCGCTCGCCGCCGGGAATCCGCAGGACGTGCCGGGAGGCGGCGATCTCGGTGCCGGGCCGCCAGGCGGACGGTGCCCAGGCGTCGCGGAGGCGCCCCCTGAGCAGGCGGCCCGAAGGGTTGGTCACGGTCAGTTCGACGGTGGCGGGTTCGCCGAGCCGGACGCTGGTGTCGCCACCCCGGGTGATCCGCAGACTGCGGACCGGGGCGGCGAGCACCAGGTCGGTGAGGATGGCGAGCAGGACCGCGCCGGTGACGGCGGCGATCCCGGTCACGGAGGGCAGGAGCAGGCCCACGACGAGCGCGCCGAGTGCGGCGAGCAGGGCGGTTCGCCCGGTGAGGGCCATGCGGTGCGCTCCTTCGGGGAGGGACGGAAGGAAGGGGTCAGCGAGGGGCGGGCGTCTGGGCGAGGACGGCCTGGATGACCGAGTCCGCGGTGACACCCTCCATCTCGGCCTCGGCGCGCAGCGCGACGCGGTGGCGCAGGGTGGGCAGCGCGAGCGCCTTGACGTCGTCGGGGGTGACGTAGTCGCGGCCGGCCAGCCAGGCCCAGGCGCGGGAGGCGCCGAGCAGTGCGGTGGCGCCACGCGGGGAGACGCCGATCGACAGCGACGGGGACTGCCGGGTGGCCCGGCAGAGGTCGACGACGTAGGCGAGCACCTCGGGCGAGACGGTGAGTTTGGCGATCTGCTCGCGGGCGGCGGCGATGTGCTCGGGGCCGGCCACCGGGCGCACGCCCGCCGAGGCGAGGTCGCGCGGGTCGAAGCCGGCGGCGTGCCGGGCGAGGATCTGGAACTCCTGGTCCCGGTCGGGCAGCGGCAGGATCAGCTTGAGCAGGAAGCGGTCGAGCTGGGCCTCGGGCAGCGGGTAGGTGCCCTCGTACTCGACGGGGTTCTGGGTGGCGGCGACCAGGAACGGGGCGGGCAGTGCGCGCGGCTCGCCGTCCACGGTGACCTGGTGCTCCTCCATGGCCTCCAGCAGGGCGGCCTGGGTCTTGGGCGGCGTGCGGTTGATCTCGTCCGCGAGCAGCAGGTTGGTGAAGACCGGGCCGGGCTGGAAGGAGAACTCGGCGGTGCGGGCGTCGTAGACGAGGGAGCCGGTGACATCGCCGGGCATCAGGTCAGGGGTGAACTGGATGCGCTTGGTGTCCAGGCTGAGGGCGGTGGACAGGGTGCGGATCAGCAGGGTCTTGGCGACGCCGGGGACGCCCTCCAGGAGCACGTGGCCGCCGCAGAGCAGGGCGACGACCAGGCCGGTGACGGCGGCGTCCTGGCCGACCACGGCCTTGGCGATCTCGGCGCGCAGGGCGGTGAGCGCCTGGCGCGGGTCGTCCGTGCCGCCGGGGGTGCCGGGGGTACCAGGGGTGGCAGTCGCCGTGCCGGGGGTGTCGAGCGTGGTGGCGGTGGCCTGTTCGGTCACGGCTTCCGTACCTGCCTTTCGAGGGCGTCGAGATCGTCGGCGAGCCGCAGCAGTGCGGCGTCGTCGGTCGGGGGCGGGCCGTACAGGAGGGCCCGGGCGTCCCCGGCGGGGCGGTCGGGGAGGCGGTCGGTGACGGCCGCGCAGAGCGCGGTGGAGTCGGGTGCGCCGGCGCTGAGCGGGACGCCCAGGGCCGGGGCGAGGCGGTGGGCGGCGGCGCGGCGCAGCGCGTCGGCGGCGCGGCCGCGGGCCTTGGCCCGCCGGTAGAGGCGGGCACGGCCCTCGGTGGTCTCGGCGGCGCGGACCACCACGGGCAGGTCCTCGCCGACGACGGGGCCGAGCCGGCGGGCGCGCCAGACGGCGGCGAGCAGCGCGGCGATGCCGAACTGGTAGGCGGCCCAGCGCCAGCCGTCGGGGATGAAGTCGGTGAACTGCTTGGCGCCGTGGGTGGCGACCGGGGCGCTGTAGTCGGGCAGGTGCCAGGTGAGGCTGGGCTGGGAGCCGAGCAGGCCGAGAGCGAGGGAGGCGTTGCCGTCCTTCTTGAGCAGCTCGTTGCTGAGGAACTCGCCGCTGCCGAGGACGATGACATCGCCGCCGCCGCGGCCGAGCGGGACGCTGACCAGGGGGTAGCCGTGGCCGCGCGGGTAGCAGCCCTCGCCGCGGGTGCCGGCGGTGTACAGCAGGCCGCCGAGGTGGGCGCTGCCGGCCCGGACGGCCTCGGTGAGCGAGCACTGGGCGGGGGTGCTGCGGACGGAGGCGTAGGGCGGGCCGCCGCCTTCGTCGGAGGGGCGGACACCGGGGGCCAGCGCGCTGAGGGCGGCCGGGCCGGGGGAGATCAGGACCAGCCGGGTGTGCCGGGCGGCGGCGAGGGCGCGCAGCTGCTCCGGGCCCAGCAGGTCGGGTTCGGGGACGACGAGGGTGTCGGCGCCGGTGGTGTGGGTGGCCAGGTCGGTGGTGATGTCGACCTTGAGGCCCTCGCGCTGGAGCAGGGCGACCACGGCGTGGCTGCCGGAGGCGTCGTAGGAGCGCGGGTCGAGCGGGGCGTAGCGGCGCTCCTGGTTGAGGCCGGCCAGCACGGTGGCGGCGAGCAGCAGGACCGCCACCGTGAGCAGGTACCAGCGCGAGCGGTGCCAGAGGCCGCGGCCGGTGGGCGCGAGGCTGCTGGGGGCGGCGGGCGGCGGCGGTCCGGCGGCCTGCGGGGCGGTCGCAGGCGCGGCGGTGGCCGGCGGGGCGGCCGACGCGGGGGTGGCGCTGGTCGTCATGCCGCTCCTTCCGGGGCCGGGGCGAGCGCCGGGCGGGCGCGTTCCAGGGTCTGGTCGAGGTCGCGCAGCAGCCGGTACGCGGCCTGGTCGGCGGTGCGCTCGCCATAGGCGATGTCGTCGAAGACGACGGCGGCCGCGGTGAGGGCGGCGGCGTGCTCGGGCAGCGCCCGGCCGGCCTCGGCGGCGGCCTCGTCGGCGGTGCGGCCGGGGCGGGCGTCGAGGAGGGCGCGTTCCTCCAGGGCCCGGACCAGGGCGCGCATCCGCTCGCGGACGGCCTCGGTCCACTGCCCGGCGGCGGCGTGCCGTTCGGCGTCGGCCCGGTGCTGGGCGGCGGTGCGCGGCCCGGCGGTGCCGTAGACGCCGAGGGTGGTGCGGACGGCCCGCTTGGGCGCGCCGAGGCGCCACCACAGGGCCGCGCCGATCAGGACGGCGACCACCAGGAAGAGGACCAGCCCGGTGGTGCCGGTGGTGCCGTTGCCCGAGATGGCGTCGAGCGCGTCGCCGATCCGGTCGGTGATCCAGTCCAGGATCCGCTGCTGGAGGCTCGGGTCGTGGCGGTGGTAGTCGGCGTTGAGCAGTTCGTCGCGGGCCGCGTCGCGGGCCGGGTCCCGCCCGACGGTGACCGGGGCGCCGCCCGCCGCCGGCATTCTGTCCCCCCAGTTCGGCATGCGGTTCAGAGCCTCGCGGGGGCGGGACCGCCCTGGCCGCCCCAGCCGGGGCCGCCGGTGCCGCCGTGCTCGGGCAGGCCTGCGGCGCGGGCGAGCTCGATGTCGAGGGCCTCGCGGCGGATCCGCTGGTCGACGTAGAGCAGCACACCGATGGTGGCGGTGAACGGGATGGTGATGGTGGAGGAGATCACACCGGCGATCGCGCTGGTGATCAGCATCGCGGTGGGCAGGCTCGCCGGGTCGCCGGAGTCGACCTGGCTGCTGAGGTCGTCGAAGCCGAGGACCAGGCCGACCATCATGAACGGCATCGCGATCACGCCGGCGACGATGCCGGCCAGCAGCTGGCTGAGCAGGTTGATGCCGAACATCCGCCACCAGGAGCCGCGGACCAGCCGGCGGGAGCGGGAGAGCGCGGTCAGCACGCCCTGCTTCTCCAGCATCAGGGCGGGGGCGGCCAGGCTGAGCTGGATCCAGACCCAGACCGCGACCGGGAGGCTGAGCAGGCCGACGATGAACAGCAGGGCCGCGATGACGGGTTCGTCGGCGCCGGCCAGCAGGTAGCCGATCATCGGGGCGAAGCCGAGCAGCACGATGCCGACGCTGATCAGGGCGGTCAGCAGGGTCAGTCCGAGCAGCTGGAACACCCGGGGCCGGGCGTCGCGCCAGGCGTCGCGGATGGTGGCGGACTGTCCGAGGATGGCGCGGCTGACCACCATGGTCAGCAGGGCGGCGGCGACCACGCTGAGCAGCAGCGTCACCGGCAGGCTGGCCAGGGCGGACAGCACGGGTGTGAAGTCGCCGGTGTCGCCGCTGACGGACAGCTCCAGGGCGGTGCCCACGGCCTGCTGGACCACGGCGACGCCCAGCGAGAGGCCGAGCGTGGTGCGCCAGTGCTTGCGGATGGTGGAGACGGCGCCGTCGAGGATCTCGCCGAGGCCGAGCGGGCGCAGCGGGATGATGCCGGGCTTGGGGCTCTGCGGCACCCCCCAGCCGTACTGCGGGCCGCCCTGCCCGTACGGGCCGCCGGGGCCGTACTGGGGCCCGGGACCGTACTGCGGGCCGCCGTAGCCGGCGCCCCAGGCGGGGGGTGCGGTGGGTGCGCCGTGGGGTGGTGCCGACTGTCCGGGCACGGCGGCGGGCGCGTCGGCCGGGGGCCGGGCGTCGTCGCGGGGTTGCTCGGACGAGCCGGGCGAGGCCCAGCCCGGAGTGTCGGTCATCACTGCTCCTCGGAGGGGCGTCAGGGTTCGCGGAGGCGGGTGGATCTTCACCCGTGCGCAGCGCCCATCGTGCCATGGTGGTCGGACGCCTCTCATGGGTATCCGGTTGCTGAACGGCGACGGGGCCGCCGAGCGGGGACGGCGGGCCGGTCCGGACGGTTCCCGGGCGGGAAGCCGGAGGATATTCGTCCGGTATGGCCGGAATTCGCCGGGTCGCCAGTTGGCCGTTCTGGAGCAATGGGACTGCTGTGCGGCAGGTCACAATCCGGTAATGAGAGGATGGACCCATGAAGGGACGCGTCCTCGTCGTTGATGACGACTCCGCACTGGCCGAGATGCTCGGCATTGTGCTGCGTGGTGAGGGTTTTGAGCCGTTTTTCGTCGCGGATGGAGACAGGGCGCTAGCCGCGTTCAGGGAGACCAAGCCGGATCTGGTTCTGCTGGACCTGATGCTGCCCGGACGGGACGGTATCGACGTCTGCCGGCAGATCCGGGCGGAGTCCGGCATTCCGATCGTCATGCTGACCGCGAAGACGGACACGGTGGACGTGGTGGTGGGCCTGGAGTCGGGCGCCGACGACTACGTCACCAAGCCGTTCAAGCCCAAGGAGCTGGTGGCCCGGGTACGGGCCCGGCTGCGTCGTGCCGAGGAGCCGACGCCCGAGCAGCTGACCATCGGCGATCTGGTGATCGACGTGGCCGGCCACTCGGTGAAGCGGGACGGCCGGGGCATCCCGCTGACCCCGCTGGAGTTCGACCTGCTGGTCGCGCTGGCCCGCAAGCCCTGGCAGGTGTTCACCCGTGAGGTGCTGCTGGAGCAGGTCTGGGGCTACCGCCACGCGGCGGACACCCGGCTGGTCAACGTGCATGTCCAGCGCCTGCGCTCCAAGATCGAGAAGGACCCGGAGCGCCCCGAGATCGTGGTGACCGTCCGTGGCGTCGGCTACAAGGCCGGGCCCAGCTGACGTGGCGTACCAGGCTGACGACACCCCTTCGGGTTCCGCGACCGAGGGGGGCGCCGCCGTGCGCGGGGACGTCCTGAGCTCGACCACCAGGAGCCGCCGCCGACGCGGCCCGGGTGCCCTGCTCGCGCCGGTGACCCGTCAGCTGCGCCGCCCCCTGCACCGGGTGACGGCGCTGTACCACCGCTCCATCCAGCTGCGGGTGGTCGCGGCCACCCTGATGCTGTCCGTCGTGGTGGTGCTGGTGCTGGGCGTGGTGGTGGTGGCCCAGGTGCGCACCGGGCTGCTGGACACCAAGAGGACCTCGGCGCGGAACCAGGCCAGCGACGGCTTCGCGACCGAGCTGAAGAAGATCGACGAGGCGAAGGACCTGCGCTTCAAGGTCGGGGCCACCCCCGATCCGACCACCGAGGAACTGGGCACCTGGCTGCTCAAGCAGGTCGGTGACCTCGCGGCCAGCGGGCAGAGCGTCTACTCGGTGATCGCCGTCCTGCCCAGCGGTCAGACGGTCTCGCCGGAGAACACCAGCGTGGGCCCGCGCTACTCCGGTGACATCCTGCCGATCAGCATCCCCGAGACGCTGCGGGCGAAGGTCTCGGCGGAACCGGGTCTGGCGTTCGACCAGCCGACCTCGATCCGCCGGGCCAGCGACAACGGCCGCCACCCCGAGCCCGGCCTCGCGGTCGGCATGCAGTTCGTCGGCCCGACCAACGCCACCAGCTACCAGCTGTACTACGTCTTCTCCTTCGGCCAGGAGACCGACACCCTGGGCATGGTCACCGGCACCCTGGCGACCGCCGGGGTGTTCGTGGTGATCCTGCTCGGCGGTATCGCCTGGCTGGTGGTGCGCCAGGTGGTCACACCGGTGCGGATGGCCGCCGGGATCTCCGAGCGGCTGGCCGCCGGGCACCTGGAGGAGCGGATGAAGGTCACCGGGACGGACGACATCGCCCGCCTCGGAGAATCGTTCAACCGGATGGCCAACGCGCTGCAGGCCCAGATCCGTCAGCTGGAGGAGCTCTCCCGGGTGCAGCGGCGCTTCGTCTCGGACGTCTCGCACGAGCTGCGCACCCCGCTGACCACCGTCCGGATGGCCGCCGACCTGATCTACGACAGCCGCGAGGACCTGGACCCGATGGCGGCCCGTTCGGCCGAACTGCTCCAGGGCCAGCTGGACCGCTTCGAGTCGCTGCTGGCCGACCTGCTGGAGATCAGCCGGTTCGACGCGGGCGCCGCGATCCTGGACGCCGAGCCGGTCGACCTGCGCGACATCGTCGGCCGGGTGGTCGAGGCCGCCGACCCGCTGGCGCAGGCCAAGGGCAGCGCGGTGGTGATCCGCGGTGACGGCGAACCGGTGGTGGCGGAGGTCGACTCCCGGCGGATCGAGCGCATCCTGCGCAACCTGGTGGTCAACGCGCTGGAGCACGGCGAGGGCCGGGACGTCGTGGTCCGGCTGGGCTCGGCCGACGGCGCGGTCGCGGTGGGCGTGCGGGACTACGGCATCGGCCTCAAGCCGGGCGAGGCGTCCCGGGTGTTCCACCGCTTCTGGCGGGCCGACCCGTCCCGGGTGCGGACCACCGGCGGCACCGGCCTCGGCCTGTCCATCGCGGTCGAGGACGCGCACCTGCACGGCGGCTGGCTGCAGGCCTGGGGCGAGCCCGGCGGCGGCTCGCACTTCCGGCTCACGCTGCCGCGCACCCGCGGCGGCGAGATCAGCCGGGCGCCGTTCCGGCTGGAGCCGGAGGACTCCCGCAGCAACCGGGGCCTCGGTTCGTACGGGACGCCGTACCGGCGGGCGATCCGGCCGGCCGGTGCCACCGCGCTGGCCGCCGCCGAGGAGCAGGCCGTCCCGGAGACGCCGGAGGGCACCGGCAACGGCTTCGGCAGCGGGCTGGGCGGGGTGCTGAACCTCGGCCCCGGTCTGGGTACCCGCCGGCTGCCCGAGGGGCCGCGCGCCGATCCCTCGGACGTGCGGACGGTCGGGGCCGGGTACGGTGCCACCGGCGCCCAGGTCATGGTGGACCCGACGCCCGGTCGGCCGTCGGTGGCACAGCGGACGGCGGAGCCGGGGACGACGGGCACGGCGGCCGCCGCGCATGGCACGGGCTGGACGGACACGGAGGGGTCGCGGCGTGCGAGGGACGAGCAGCAGGACTGAGCCGAGGCTGGCCGCGGTGGCCGGTGCGGTGCTGGGCGCCCTGCTGGCGGGCGGCTGCGCCGGGATGCCGGACTCCGGCAGCATCGGCAGGGTCGAGCCGTCGCAGGGCGCCGTGGACAAGAACCTCCAGGTCAGGGTCTTTCCGGTGGAGCCCGCCAAGGGGGCCAAGCCGCGTGACCTGCTGACGGGCTTCCTGGACACCCTCACCGCCGACGAGGGCTACGACACCGCGCGCAAGTACCTCACGGACGAGGCCGCCGCCAAGTGGAGCCCGGAGGCGGGTATCCAGGTGCTCTCCGCCAACCCCACCGTGCCCGTCGCCCAGAACGTGGCCGATACCGACACCGCGATGACCGCCTCCGTCCCCGGTACGGTCGTCGCCCGGGTCGACGGCAAGCACTCGTACACCCTTCTGGAGACCCCGGAGAGCGTCTACCTCGAATTCGCGTTCGTCCGGGAGAAGTCCGGCGAGTGGCGGATCGGCAAGCTGCCCGACGGTCTGATCATCAACGAGACCAACTTCCGCAACAGCTACCGCCAGGTGGACCGGTTCTTCTACACGGTCCCCGATCCGTCCTCGTCCGCCACCTCCGGGACCGGCGCCCAGGAGGTGCTGATCGCCGACCCGATCTACCTGCGGCGCCGAATAGACCCGCTGACCTCGGCCGCCAAGGCCGTGGTCGCCGGGCCCTCCGACTGGCTCGCGCCGGTGGCCCGGACCGCCTTCCCGGCCGGTGTCACCGTCCAGAAGGTGACGGTCGACGACGGCCGTATCGCCCGCGTCGAACTCGCCGGCCCCGACCTCGGCGGCACCCTGCTCTGCCGGAGGATGGCGGCCCAGCTCTTCTACACCCTCGCCGACCAGGGCAAGGGGCAGGTGGAGCGGCTGGAGCTGAAGGGCCCGCACGGCAACAACTGCCAGGTGATCCGCAGCGACGTGTCGGCCAACGGCCCCGGCGCGCTGGCCGGACCGCTGGCCGGCCAGCAGTACTACCAGCGCGCCGACGACGGCGTGCTGATGGACGCCCACGACGCGGGCGACGGCAGTCCCGTCCGCGGGCCGCTCGGCAAGCCCCAGTCGAAGCGCCCGCTCGGCACCGTGGCGGTGCGGCGCGACGGCTTGCAGGCCGCCGTCATCAGCAAGGACGGCCAGCAGCTCTACTCGGTACCGCTGGCGGACACGGCCCAGGCCCTGCCCGAGCCGGTGGCCACCTCCACGGCCCGGTCCACCGAGAAGAGCGAGGACGGTCTCGCGTCGCCCAGCTGGGACGGCCGCGGCGACCTCTGGGTGGTGGACCGCGACCCGCAGAACCCCAAGGTGCTGCTGGTGCGCGGCAACAAGCCCGTCACCGTGCCGGTCGACGGCCTGCAGAAGAGCACCGTACAGAGCCTCAAGATCTCCTCGGACGGGGTCCGGGCGGCCATGGTGCTCAGGACCGAGAAGGGCTCGCAGCGGCTGGCGGTCGGCCTGGTGCAGCACGGCGGCACCCCGAACGCGCCCACCGCGAGGATCATCGGGCTGCGCACCATCGCCCCGCTTCTCACCGAGGTCTCCTCGGTGTCCTGGGCGGAGGCGGACCAGCTGCTGGTGCTGGGCAAGGAGCGGGACCGGCTGCAGCAGCTGTACTACATCAGCACGGACGGCTCGCAGAGCTCCGACGGCTCCCTGCAGGGCGGCGAGGGGATGGCCACCGTGGAGGCGGCCGAGTCCCGGGCGGAGAGCTCGGCCCAGGTGCCGCCGCCGGTGCTCGCGCTCCAGGGCGCCGACGGCAAGATCTACCGGCTGGTCAACAGCCAGTGGCGCGAACTCGTCCTGACGCACCGGGCCGGCTCGTTCATCTACCCGGGCTGAGGCCGGCCGGGGGGAACCGGCCGGGCCGGTGCGGGACGACGGCCGCGACGGTGCCGGCCGCGCTCGCCGGGAGGCCGGCGGCGGCCAGCGCCCGGGCCGCCTCGGCGAGGCTGGCGCCGGTGGTCACCAGGTCGTCCACCAGGACGGGCAGGCGGCCGTCCAGCAGCCGGTGCGCGCGGGGCAGGACGGCGAGCGCGCCGTGCAGGTTGCGCCTGCGCTCGGCGGCGGTCAGACCGGCCTGGTCGGCGACCGGGCGGGTGTGTCGCAGCAGTGGCGCGGCCCGGGCGTTCAGGCCGCTCCGGCGCAGGGACCTGGCGGCGGCGCGGGCCAGCCGCAGCGTCGGGTCGTGGCCACGGGCACGGACGGCGGTGCGGGCGGAGGGCATCGGGACGAGCAGCAGCGGGGTGAGCCCGGCGCGCGGCCCGAGGGCGGAGCACACGGCCCGGGCGAGCGCGTCGCCGAGCGGGTCGGCCAGCCACAGCGCGCCGCGCTCCTTGTGGGCGAGCAGCAGTTGCCGTACCGGGCCGGCGTAGGGGGCGGCGGCGTGCACCCGGGGCAGCACGGTGGGGCCGGGCCGGGCGGTGGCCAGGGCGCGCCGGCAGGACGGGCAGAGCTGGACGCGATCGGCGCCGCAGCCCGCACAGCGGGCCGGCAGCAGCAGGCCCAGCAGCCCGGCCAGTGCGTGGGCGAACGGCCCCCGGGCGGGCCGGGGACGGGCGGGAGCGGTGGTGGGCGGCACGGCTGCTCCTGGCGGCAGGCACGAAGAGTGAGCAAAGAATGCGCCGTACGGGGGGTGTTGTCCAGGTATTTACCCATACTTCACTCGCATGAGGGTAGACAGGGTGCAACAGCTTGACCGCTAGCCCACAGCATCGGGTCATACCCACTTTTCCGCCTGGGGAGGCGGAAACCCCGTGTGAGGTGTTCGATAAGGCTCCAGGGGGTTTCAACCGTCCCTGGTGGGGAGGAAGTGAGGTGAGGGCCAGTCGTTTCCGCCGCTGGCGGTGGAGACGGGGGGCCGGCAGTGGATTGGCTGGTCCAGCTGGGTCTCAGCCCGATCCGGTAGCACCCGGATCGGCGTCAGCACGAGGGATCGGAGTTCTGCGTGGACATCGTCGTCAAGGGCCGCAAGACCGAGGTGCCCAAGAGGTTCCGCGAGCACGTGGCCGAGAAGCTGGAGAAGGTCCAGAAGTTCGACGGCAAGGTGATCAGCCTCGACGTCGAGGTGTCCAAGGAGCACAACCCGCGTCAGGCCGACCGGTCCGAGCGGGTGGAGATCACTCTCCGTACTCGTGGACCGGTGATCCGGGCCGAGGCCGCCGCCGGGGACCCGTACGCGGCGCTCGACCTGGCTTCGGCGAAGCTCGACGCGCAGCTGCGCAAGTCCGCAGACCGGCGCCGGGTGCACAAGGGCGGCAACGGCCGCACCCCCATCAGCGTCGCCGAGGCGACCGCGGCCCTGGCCGCGCTGCCCGACACGACGCGGCACGAGGGCGAGACCAACGGAGCCGTCCGCAAGACCATGATGGGATCCCTGGAAGTGGAGGGCGAAGGCCCGCTGGTGGTCCGGGAGAAGACCCACCCGGCCGCCCCCATGGCGCTGGACCAGGCGCTCTACGAGATGGAACTGGTCGGCCACGACTTCTACCTCTTCGTGGAGAAGGACAGCGGCCTGCCGAGCGTCGTCTACCGCCGGCACGGTTACAACTACGGTGTCATCCACCTGAAGGCCGACGGCTCGGCCGGGGCGGGGGCCGGCGCCGGTGGTGCGATCGGTGGGTCCGACGACGAGGACTGACCGTTTGGGCAGTGTTGGAGAGGTGACCCCGGCGGCCGTGGCCGCCGGGGTCACCGGCGTTTCGGGGGCCGTGGCGGCACCGCGCGCCGGGCGGGCGGCGGGCAGGGGGTTCGGCGGGGTCACCCTGTGCGGGGGAATCGGCGGCGGAGGGTGACCGGAGGGGGCCCGCGGCGTGGAATGATTGGCGCACGACGACCGGCGACGGGGGAGGAGCGGATGGGGGATCACTTCGGGCTGGGGCCCGCCACAGGGCCGGTCAGGGGGGTGTCACCGGGGCCTGGGGGGCAGCCCGAGTACGCCCCGCACCGAGGGGAGCCGATCCGCGTCCTGGTGGTGGACGACCACGCCCTGTTCCGCCGGGGCCTGGAGATCGTGCTCGCGGAGGAAGAGGACATCAAGGTCATCGGCGAGGCGGGGGACGGGGCCGAGGCCGTGCTGAAGGCGGCGGACCTGCTGCCCGACATCATCCTGATGGACGTCCGGATGCCCCGGCGCAGCGGGATCGAGGCGTGTACCGCGATCAAGGACGTGGTGCCCAGCACCAAGATCATCATGCTGACGATAAGCGATGAGGAGGCCGACCTCTACGAGGCGATCAAGGCCGGCGCCACCGGCTACCTGCTGAAGGAGATCTCCACCGACGAGGTCGCCACCGCGATCCGGGCGGTCGCCGACGGGCAGTCGCAGATCAGCCCGTCGATGGCCTCCAAGCTGCTCACCGAGTTCAAGTCGATGATCCAGCGCCGGTCCGACGACCGGGACCTGGTGCCGGCGCCCCGGCTGACCGACCGGGAGCTGGAGGTGCTGAAGCTGGTGGCCACCGGGATGAACAACCG
This sequence comes from Kitasatospora sp. NPDC092286, assembly GCF_044755565.1. Lineage (NCBI taxonomy): Bacteria > Bacillati > Actinomycetota > Actinomycetes > Kitasatosporales > Streptomycetaceae > Kitasatospora > Kitasatospora sp. NPDC092286. Next base: position 13,945 of record NZ_JBIVRD010000040.1, read on the forward strand.
GGAGATCGCCAAGGAGCTGTTCATCAGCGAGAACACCGTGAAGAACCATGTGCGCAACATCCTGGAGAAGCTCCAACTGCACTCCAGGATGGAGGCCGTGGTCTACGCGATGCGGGAGAAGATCCTCGAGATAGGCTGACGGCCGAGCGGGGGGCGGGGGCCTCCGTCGTCGGTCCTCAGCCGTCGAGCCGCTTCTCCAGGGCCGGGCGCAGCGCCTCGTCGTGCAGCGCCTCCACCCGGACGGTGTCGCAGCCCACCCAGTCGGCGGCCTCGCGCAGCGCGACCGCCAGTGCCTCGACGTGGCGCGGCGCCTCCAGGGACACCTGACGCGCCACCAGGGTCCTTCCCTCGCGGGCCGGATCGACCCGGCCGACCAGCCTGCCGCCGGCCAGCAGCGGCATCGCGAAGTAGCCGTGCACCCGCTTGTGCCGGGGCGTGTAGGCCTCCAGCCGGTGCGTCATGCCGAAGATCCGTTCGGTGCGCGGGCGGTCCCAGACCAATGAGTCGAACGGCGAGAGCAGCGTGGTGCGGTGCCGCCCGCGCGGCGGGGCGGCGAGTGCGGCCGGGTCGGCCCAGGCCGCGGCCGGCGCGCCGGCCGGGCCCCAGCCCGCGACCTCCACCGGGACGAGGCCGGAGTCGGCGAGCACCGGGTCCAACTCCTCGGCGCGCAGCCGGTGGTAGTCCTGGAGATCGGCCCTGGTGGCCACGCCGAGCGCGGCGCCGGCCTGGGCGACCAGGGTGCGCAGGCACTCCCGGTCGGTCGGGTCCGAGCCGAACAACTCGGCGGGGATCGCCTGTTCGGCCAGCGCGTAGACCCGCTTCCAGCTCCGGCGCTCGGTGCAGACCACGTCGCCGAAGGCCAGCGCCCGCTCCACCGCGATCTTGGTGTCGGACCAGTCCCACCACTCGGCCGTCTTCTTGGCGCCGCCCAGCTCGGTGGAGGTGAGCGGCCCCTCGGAGCGCAGCTTGTCCAGCACGTGCCGGTACGTCTCCGGGGTGACCTGGTGGCCCCAGAGGTGGCCGCGGTCGCGGTACCGGCGGCGCCGGAACGCGAACAGCGGCCACTCCTCGACCGGCAGGACGCAGGCCGCGTGGGACCAGTACTCGAAGCTCGCCCCCGCGCCCCAGTACGCCGCCTCGACCGCCGGCCGCCCGACCGCGCCGAGGCGCGCGTACGGCACCAGTTCGTGCGAGCGGGCCAGCACCGAGATGGTGTCGAGCTGGACGGCGCCCAGGTGCCGCAGCACCCCGCGGACGCCGGACCGGCGGTCCGGCGCGCCGAGCAGGCCCTGCGCGCGCAGGGCGATCCGGCGGGCGTCGTCGGCGCTGAGGGTCGTGACGGGAGTCGTGACGGTCATGTCGGCGAGCGTAGACGGGGGCACCGACAGCCCCGGCCGGGGCGGGGAGGCGTCAGTCGTCGAGGTCGGTGGCGAGCAGCGAGGCGACCCAGGCGTCGTGGAACACGCCGCGCTGCTCGGCGTACGAGCGCAGGGTGCCCTCGAAGCGGTAGCCGACCTTCTCGGCCACCGCGCGGGAGCCGTCGTTGCCCACGTACGCCTGCCACTCCAGACGGCGCAGACCCAGCTCGGTGAGCCCGTAACGGGCCACCGCGCGGGCGCCCTCGACGGCGTAGCCGCGGCCGCGGTACTCCTTGACCGTCCACCAGCCGACCTCGGCGGCGCCCGCGTCACCGGGCCGGCGGACCAGCCCCTGGGTACCCACCAGGGCGTCCGACCCGCGTTCGAAGACGCACCAGACGAGGGCCGCACCGGTGCGCCAGCCGTTCGTGCCGAGGTCGTTGACGAAGTACTCGGCGTCCTCGCGGCGGTAGGGGCTCGGCACGACCGTCCAGCGCTGGATGTCCGCGTCCTGGCAGGCCGCGAAGACCGCGTCCACGTCGGCCTCCCGCGGGGGCCTGAGCACCAGCCGCGCGGTGGTCAGGGTGACGGGCTCGACGGCGGGCTCTTCCCGGGGTTCTGTGGTCTCTGCCATGGGCGGATTATTCCGTGCAGAGAGGAATCCGTGCATCCGATTAAAGGCCCGGCCGCCGGGGTGGTTGACCGTTTTGCCCCGGTGGGCGGCGCTATCGGGGCATGTGCTCGCGCGGGTGACACGGGAATAGCGTGCTGACGCACCTCCCAGGGCATTGGACTCCTCGCATACGATGGCCCGTGCGGTGGGGTGAACCCGCCGTGCAGTCGTCCAGTGCCAATACAGGCAAGGAGCCCGCTCAAGTGTCCGTCTTCGACAAGATCCTGCGCGCCGGCGAAGGCAAGATCCTTCGCAAGCTGCAGCGGATTGCTGCCCAGGTCAACTCCATCGAAGAGGACTTCGTCAACCTCACCGACGCCGAGCTGCGCGCGCTGACCGACGAGTACAAGCAGCGGCTCGCTGACGGCGAGACCCTGGACGACATCCTCCCCGAGGCGTTCGCCACCGTCCGTGAGGCCGCCAAGCGCGTGCTCGGCCAGCGGCACTACGACGTCCAGATCATGGGTGGCGCGGCCCTGCACCACGGGTACGTCGCCGAGATGCGGACCGGTGAGGGCAAGACCCTGGTCGGTACCCTCCCGACCTACCTCAACGCGCTGACCGGCAAGGGCGTGCACCTGATCACGGTCAACGACTACCTCGCCGAGCGCGACTCGGAGTGGATGGGCCGGGTGCACCGCTTCCTGGGCCTCGAAGTCGGCGTGATCCTGGGCAGCATGACGCCCGCCGAGCGCAAGCGCCAGTACGGGATGGACATCACGTACGGCACCAACAACGAGTTCGGCTTCGACTACCTGCGCGACAACATGGCCTGGTCGAAGGACGAACTCGTCCAGCGCGGCCACAACTTCGCGGTGGTCGACGAGGTCGACTCGATCCTCATCGACGAGGCCCGTACCCCGCTGATCATCTCCGGCCCGGCGGACCAGGCGACCAAGTGGTACGCCGACTTCGCCAAGCTGGTGCAGCGCCTCAAGATCGACCGCGACTACGAGGTCGACGAGAAGAAGCGCACCGTCGGCGTGCTGGAGGAGGGTGTCTCCCGGGTCGAGGACTACCTCGGCATCGACAACCTCTACGAGTCGGTGAACACCCCGCTGGTCGGCTTCCTGAACAACGCCATCAAGGCGAAGGAGCTGTACAAGGCGGACAAGGACTACGTCGTGATGAACGGCGAGGTCATGATCGTCGACGAGCACACCGGCCGTATCCTCGCCGGCCGCCGCTACAACGAGGGCATGCACCAGGCGATCGAGGCCAAGGAGGGGGTGGAGGTCCAGAACGAGAACCAGACGCTGGCCACCATCACCCTGCAGAACTTCTTCCGCCTCTACGACAAGCTGTCCGGCATGACCGGTACCGGCACCACCGAGGCGGCCGAGTTCCACCAGATCTACAAGCTCGGCGTGGTGCCGATCCCGACCAACCGGACGCCGCTGCGCATCGACCAGCCCGACCTGATCTACAAGTCGGAGCCGGCCAAGTTCGCCGCCGTGGTCGAGGACATCGCCGAGAAGCACGAGAAGGGCCAGCCGGTGCTGGTCGGCACCGTGTCGGTGCAGAAGTCCGAGTACCTGTCGCAGGAGCTGCGCAAGCGCGGCATCCCGCACGAGGTGCTGAACGCCAAGCACCACGAGCGCGAGGCGCAGATCGTCGCGCAGGCCGGCCGCAAGGGCGCCGTCACCGTCGCCACCAACATGGCGGGCCGCGGTACCGACATCATGCTCGGCGGCAACGCCGACCACCTCGCGGCGGCCGAGCTGGCGCAGCGCGGGATCACCCCGGTCGACACCCCGGAGGAGTACGAGAGCGCGTTCCCGGCCGCGCTGGAGAAGGCCAAGGCGTCCGTCAAGGCCGAGCAGGACGAGGTCAAGGAGGCCGGTGGCCTCTACGTTCTCGGCACCGAGCGGCACGAGTCCCGCCGGATCGACAACCAGCTGCGCGGCCGTTCCGGCCGTCAGGGCGACCCGGGCGAGTCCCGCTTCTACCTCTCGCTCGGCGACGACCTGATGCGCCTGTTCAAGGCCGGCATGGTCGAGCGCGTGCTCTCGATGGCCAACGTTCCCGAGGACGTGCCGATCGAGTCCAAGATGGTCACCCGCGCCATCGCCTCCGCGCAGACCCAGGTCGAGCAGCAGAACTTCGAGATCCGCAAGAACGTCCTCAAGTACGACGAGGTGCTGAACCGCCAGCGCGAGGTCATCTACGGCGAGCGCCGCCGCGTGCTGGAGGGCGAGGACCTGCAGGAGCAGGTCGGCCACTTCATGGACGACACCGTCGAGGCGTACGTCAAGGCCGCCACCGGCGAGGGCTTCGAGGACGACTGGGACCTCGACAAGCTCTGGACCGCGCTCAAGCAGCTCTACCCGGTCACCCTTGACCTGGAGGAGCTGGAGGAGGAGGCCGGCGGCGTCGCAGGGCTGACCTCGGAGTTCCTCACCAAGGCCGTCCAGGAGGACATCCAGGCGCAGTACGGCGCCCGCGAGGACCAGCTCGGCGCGGAGATCATGCGTGAGCTGGAGCGCCGGGTCGTCCTCTCGGTGCTGGACCGCCGCTGGCGCGAGCACCTCTACGAGATGGACTACCTCCAGGAGGGCATCGGCCTGCGGGCCATGGCGCAGCGCGACCCGCTGGTCGAGTACCAGCGCGAGGGCTTCGACATGTTCACCGCGATGATGGAGGGCATCAAGGAGGAGTCCGTCGGCTACCTGTTCAACCTGGAGGTCCAGGTCGAGCAGCAGGTCGAGGAGGTGCCGGTCGAGGACGCCGCGGTGGTGCTCGACAAGCTGGAGAAGGACGCCGCCCGTCCCGAGATCAAGGCCAAGGGCCTGGAGGCCCCCAAGCCGCAGCGGCTGCACTACACGGCCCCCTCGGACGAGGTCGGCGGCGGTGTCGTCGAGGGCGACTTCGAGGACCTCGCGCCGGAGGACGAGGGCGACGGGCTCACCCGCGCCGAGCGCCGCAAGGCCGCCAAGTCGGCCAAGGGCCGTCGCCGCAAGGCCTGATCGCAGGCCGCTTCGACGCCACGCAGGGCGCCGCTCCCGTACGGGGGTGGCGCCCTGCGCCGTTGGCGCGGGCGGCGGCGCCGTCAGGGTGCTCACCGGGTCTCCACGGCGGTGCACTGCCACTGTCCGGCCGGCCCGCGCTGCTCCAGCCGGAACGCGACCATGTGGTGCCGGTTGCCGAGATCGACCCGGACGCAGGCCTCGACCGCGTCGGGGGAGGGCGATCGGTCGTGCACCGGTCCGAGGCGGGGCCGGCCGGTGGCGCCGCCGCGACGCAGGGCGCCGGTGCGGACGAGGGCGGCGAGCTGGCCGTAACCGTCCAGGGTGGTGTGGCGCAGCAGCTGGCCGGACGGCCGGGCACCGGTCAGCACCTCGACCAGCTGGTGGGCGAAGCGGGTGGTCAGCGCGGCGCGGGGATCGTGGCCGGGGGCGGCGGAGCAGGCGGCGCGGGGGTGGCGCGGGCGCCGGTCCGCGGGCGGGTGGTGGCCGGTCCGGGCGGCGCAGGCGGACCGGCCGGTGGAGCGCAGATGGTGGTGAGGAGGGGCCTGGAGGCCGGTCCTCGGGGCGGTGGCGGTGCCCGTGGTGGTAGTGGTGCCGGTCGTGGCGGCGGTAGTGGTGGCGGGGGCCTCGGGGGCCGGTAGGGCCGTCGGGGGGACGGGGGTCGCCGGGGTGGTGCGGTGGATCATGGTCCGGTCCTCGTGGGGGGTGGGGGCGGCTGTGGACGGGTCCTTGGTAACGGCGCCCCGCGCGTGGCGGCAACCGGGTTCGCCGCTGCCCGTCGGCCCGCCCGAAAGTTCACCTATCCGGGTGAACTGGCCAATGCAACGACGGGTGACCGGCCCAATCGGACGGGCACGCGGTTGACGTGCGGGGGCAGCCGGGAAGGCACGAAAGGGGACGGTCCGGTACGCCGGACCGGGTGGCGGTCACCCGGGGTGCGCCGTTGCGCCGTCCGGCGGTCGGTGCGCAGGATCGGAGCCGGACCGGGTACCGCGGAGAGAGGACGACAGCGCCCCGACGACGACAGGCGGCCGACATGGCGACACGGGCATCGGCGACAGGGGCCTCCACCGCGGGGGCCCCTGAGGCAGCGGCCACGGGGGCCCGGACCCCGGCGACAGCGGCCGCGGAGGCCCAGGCGGAGGCTCCGGAGAGGCGGACCGGGACGGACGACGGCGCGACGGCCCCGCCCGCCGAGGGCGTGCCCCGGCGCGGCCTGGTCCTGGGCGGCGGCGGGATGCTGGGCGCCGCCTGGACGGTCGGGGCGCTCTGCGCCGTCGAGGAGGCCACCGGCTGGCGGCCGGGCAGCGCCGACGTGCTCCTGGGAACGTCGGCCGGTGCGATCCTCGGCGCGATGCTCGCCGGCGGTGTGGGCGCCGAACAGCTCCGGGACCACCAGCGGGGCCTGCCGGTCACCAGCGGCCCGCTGGCCGGCGCGGCGTTCGACTACGACACGGCGGTCGGCGGCGCGCTGCCGCCGCGCCCACGGGCCGGTATCGGCTCGCCCGGCCTGCTGCGGGACGCCGTCCGGCACCCGCGCGAGTACCCGCTGCTGACCATGGTGTCGGCGATGGCGCCGCACGGCCGCGGCTCACTGGCGTCGGTCGGCGAGCTGGTGCACGGGCTGCACGGCCCGGGCGGCTGGCCGGACGGCTCGGCCCTGCGGGTGGCGGCGGTGGACTACCGCAACGGCCACCGGGTGGTCTTCGGCGACCCGGGCGCGCCGCCCGCCGAGGTCGCCGAGGCGGTGATGGCCTCCTGCGCGATCCCCGGCTGGTTCGTGCCGGTGCGGCTGAACGGCTCCGCGTACGTGGACGGCGGCTGCTGGTCGGCCACCAACGCGGACCTGCTGCTCGGCCGCGCCCTGGACGAGGTCTACGTGCTCGCCCCGATGGCGCTGCGGCTGCACCCGCGCGGGCGGGCCGAACCCGGCCGGGGCACCCTGGCGGCGCTGCGCGAGTGGCGCGCGCGGGACCGTCCGCGTGGTGTGCTGGCCCAGCTGGTCAGCCGCTACCGGCGGGCGGTGACCCGGCAGCTGCTGCGCGAGACCCGGCTGCTGCGGGCGGAGGGTGTCCGGGTGCGGGTGCTCGCGCCGACCCTGGCGGATCTGACGGTGATGGGCCCGAACATGATGGACCCGGCCCGCCGCGGCGCGGTGCTGGAGAGCGCGCTGTGCACCAGCCGGGCGGCCCTGGCGGGCGTGCGGTGAGACGCCCGGCCCGGACCGGACCGGGGGCGCGCGCCGCCGACCGGTGATCACGGGCGTGCTCCGGCGCTTATTCTGGGGGCGCTGGAAGCTGTGCCGCTGGACGAACCGGAGAGTGCCACCGATGCGCGTGTACGTGCCCACCACCCTGAACGGCCTGGCGGCGGCGCACCCGGGCGGCGCCCTGGAGCAGTCCGTGGCGTACGCCGTGACCCCCGCGCTGCGCGAGTGGTACGTCAGCGACGACATCGAGGAGCTGGAGTACGCGGCGCTGAACCGGGCCGCCCAGTCCTCGCTGCGGCTGCTGGCCGCGGAGCCGGACGCGCCGCGCCGCCGGGTGGTGGTGGCGCTCGACGTCGCCGACTCGGCGGTGAAGCCGTTCCCCGGTGACGAGTACCAGGACCAGGCCTCGCTCGGCCGGGTGGTGCTGGCCGGTCCGGTCCGGCTGGCGAAGGCGGCCGCGGTGCACGCGGACGTGGCCGACCAGGAGGTGGTCGCGGACGTCGAGGCGGCGGTGGCGGCCGTGGCGGCGGCCGACGCGGGTGACCAGGACGCCCAGTTCACCGTGGACGGCGCCGAGGACCACGACCTGCTCTGGTTCGCGACCCAGGAGATCCCCGCCCTGCTGGCCTGACCGGCGAGGGCCTGGCCGGGGGAGCCCCTGGGGTGAGCCCCTGGGGTGAGCCCCGGCCTACCGGTGCGGCGGTGACCGGCGTTACCGTTCCCTGCGTGCGCACTCATATCGTCTGGGACTGGAACGGCACGCTCTTCCACGACATGGAGGCGGTGCTCGGCGCGAGCAACGCCGCGTTCGCGACCATCGGCATCGGGCCGATGACCATGGAGGAGTACCGCGAGCAGTACGAGATCCCGATCCCCCGCTTCTACCAGCGGCTGCTCGGCCGGATGCCCTCCGAGGCCGAGTGGCTGCGGCTGGACGACGTGTTCCACGACCGGTACGTGGAGCTGAGCCCGGCCTGCGGCCTGACCGAGGGCGCGCTGGAGCTGCTGAGCGGCTGGCGGGAGGCCGGGCACAGCCAGTCGCTGCTGTCGATGTACAACCACGAGCGGCTGCTGCCGGTGGTCGACACGTTCGGCCTGACCGGCCAGTTCCTGCGGGTGGACGGCCGCAGCGGCCCGTCCGGCGGCCAGAAGGCGCAGCACCTGACCAGGCATCTGGCCGCGCTCGGGGAGCATGTGGACCCGGCCCGTACGGTGCTGATCGGCGACGCGGCGGACGACGCGCTGGCGGCGCTGGGCGTGGGTGCCCACGCGGTGCTGTACACGGGTGGCTCGCACACCCGGGCGAAGCTGGAGCCGGTCGGGGTGCCGGTGGTGGACAGCCTCGCGGAGGCGGTTGAGCTGGCCGGGCGGCTGGCCGGCTGAGGCGGGTCCGGCACCCGCGCGGGCCCGGTGCGGTGGGCGTGGCGTGAACCACGTCCACCGGTGGCGTGTCTGAGCGGGCGAACCGGCCCGTCCCTCGTCAGTCTGGATTGACGCCAGGTCAATCAGTACGACGAGCGGAGCCGCCATGCCCATCGACGCAGTCACCCAGGTCCCGACCCCGGGCAACGAGCCGGTGCGGGGCTACGCGCCCGGCAGCCCGGAGCGGGCCGGGCTGGTGCGCCGGCTGGACGAGCTGGCGGCCGAGCAGATCCCGCTGCCGATGACCATCGGCGGCGAGCAGCGGTTCGGCGGCGGCGAGCGGATCGACGTCGTCCAGCCGCACCACCACGCCGCCAAGCTCGGCGTGCTCGGCAACGCCACCCGGGAGGACGCCCGGGCCGCGGTGGACGCCGCGCTCGCCGCCGGGCGGCAGTGGCGTTCGCTCTCCTTCGACGACCGGGCGGCGGTCTTCCTGCGCGCCGCCGACCTGCTGGCCGGGCCCTGGCGGGACACCCTCAACGCGGCGACCATGCTGGGCCAGTCCAAGACCGCGCAGCAGGCCGAGATCGACTCCGCCTGCGAGCTGATCGACTTCTGGCGGTTCAACGTCGACTTCGCCCGCCGGATCCTGGCCGAGCAGCCGCTCTCCTCACCGGGGGTGTGGAACCGCACCGACCACCGCCCGCTGGAGGGCTTCGTCTACGCGATCACCCCGTTCAACTTCACCGCCATCGCGGGCAACCTGCCGACCGCGCCCGCGCTGATGGGCAACACCGTGGTCTGGAAGCCGGCCCCGACCCAGACGCTGGCCGCGTACTACCTGATGCGGCTGCTGGAGGCGGCCGGGCTGCCGCCCGGGGTGATCAACATGGTGACCGGTGACGGGCAGCAGCTCTCCCCGGTGGCGCTCACCGACCCGGCCCTCGCCGGTCTGCACTTCACCGGCTCCACCGCCACCTTCCAGTCGCTCTGGCAGACCATCGGCGCCAACATCGGCACCTACCGGACGTACCCGCGGATCGTCGGCGAGACCGGCGGCAAGGACTTCCTGCTCGCCCACCGCTCGGCCGACCCGGAGATCCTGAAGACCGCGCTGATCCGCGGCGCCTTCGAGTACCAGGGCCAGAAGTGCTCCGCGCTGTCCCGCGCCTACCTGCCGCGCAGCCTCTGGCAGAAGATCAAGGACGACTTCCTGGCCGAGGTGGACGCGCTGGCCGTCGGCGATGTCACCGACCTGTCCAACTTCATGGGCGCGCTGATCGACCAGCGGGCCTTCGACAAGAACCGCGACGCGATCGACCGGGCCAAGAGCGACCCGACCGTGGAGCTGGCGGCCGGCGGCCAGTACGACGACGCCATCGGCTGGTTCGTCCGCCCGACCGTGCTGGTCTCCTCCGACCACCGCAACGAGATGTTCCGGACCGAGTACTTCGGTCCGGTCCTCGCCGTCCACGTCTACGAGGACGCCCGCTGGGACGACGTCCTCAAGCGGGTCGACGGCGGCGCGCCGTACGGGCTGACCGGCGCGGTGATCGCCCAGGACCGCTACGCGATCGCCCGCGCGGTGGAGGAACTGCGCTTCACCGCGGGCAACTTCTACATCAACGACAAGCCGACCGGCGCGGTGGTCGGCCAGCAGCCGTTCGGTGGCGGCCGGGCCTCGGGCACCAACGACAAGGCGGGCGCCGCGCAGAACCTGCTGCGGTGGACCTCGGCACGCTCCATCAAGGAGACCTTCGTCCCGCCGACCGCCCACGGCTACCCGCATATGGGCTGATGGCGAACATGACGGACCGGTTTGGACATGCTGTCCAGGACGGACGGATCTTCCTGCGGGTTTGCGCCTCCCTGTCCCCTGACACCTTCGTTTCAGCCCGTTAGGCTGGCTGGCGTCGTCGGGTGGTTCCGCAGGCCGAACGTCTCGTCCTACCCGCTGTAAAGGTGTTTCATGCGTGCCATGGAGGCCTTTCAGCCGGGTGGTGGGGCAGGATTGCGAGTGACCCGGCGGTGCGTGTCCATACACCACCGAGTCACGCAACGGCGCGCGACAGGAGCCAAGAAGTCATGCAGACCAAGCTGGACGCAGCCAAGGCCGAACTGCTCAAGAAGGCAGCAGCAGCCGCTGAGAACAGCCAGGTGGGGGGAGCGGCGCCGGGGGAGGGTCTGAGCAACGGCGCTCTGACCGCGTACCTGCACCACTACTACCTCCACACCGCGCCCGAGGACCTGGTCGACCGCGACCCGGTCGACGTGTACGGCGCGGCCGCCTCCCACTACCGCCTCGGTCTCAAGCGCCCCCAGGGCACCGCCGAGGTCCGGGTGCACACCCCCTCGGTGGAGGAGAACGGCTGGTCCTGCGGCCACACCGTGGTCGAGGTCGTCACCGACGACATGCCGTTCCTGGTCGACTCGGTCACCAACGAGCTCTCCCGCCAGGACCGCGCGATCCACGTCGTGATCCACCCGCAGCTCGTGGTCCGCCGTGACATCACCGGCAAGCTGCTGGAGATCCTCGACATCGACGCCTGCGCCCGCAGCCAGGCCGCCGGCACCGAGTGGCCCGCCGACGCGGTGGTCGAGTCGTGGATGCACATCGAGGTCGACCGCGAGACCGACCGCGAGGACCTGCGCGCGATCGAGGCCGACCTGCGCCGCGTGCTCGGCGACGTCCGCGAGGTCGTCGAGGACTGGTCCAAGATGCGCGACTCCGCGCTGCGGCTGGCCGACGAGCTGGCCGAGGAGCCCCCGACCGGGCTGCCCGAGCAGGAGGTCGGCGAGGCCTGGGAGCTGATGCGCTGGCTCGCCGACGACCACTTCACCTTCCTCGGTTACCGCGAGTACGACCTGGTCGAGCACGACGGCGAGGAGGTCCTGCGGGCCGTCGCCGGCACCGGCCTCGGCATCCTGCGCTCCGACCCGTTCACCCGCGACGAGGACCACCACCCGGTCAGCGAGGCCTTCGGCCGGCTCTCCGCGCCGGTGCGCGCCAAGGCCCACGAGAAGAAGCTGCTCGTCCTCACCAAGGCCAACAGCCGCGCCACCGTGCACCGCCCGTCCTACCTCGACTACGTCGGCGTGAAGAAGTTCGACGCCAACGGCGAGGTCATCGGCGAGCGCCGCTTCCTCGGCCTGTTCTCGGCCGCCGCGTACACCGAGTCGGTCAGCCGCATCCCGGTGGTGCGCCGCAAGGTCCAGGACGTCATCGCCAGCTCCGGCTTCTCCACCGAGAGCCACGACGGCCGCGACCTGCTGCAGATCCTGGAGACCTTCCCCCGGGACGAGATCTTCCAGACCCCGGCCGCCGAGCTGCTCCAGATCGCCACCAGCGTGCTCTACCTGCAGGAGCGCCGCCGGCTGCGGCTGTTCCTGCGCCAGGACGAGTACGGGCGCTACTTCTCCGCGATGGTCTACCTGCCGCGCGACCGCTACACCACCCGCATCCGGCTGCGCCTGATGGACATCCTGATGCAGGAGCTCAACGGCGCCTCGATCGACTACACGGTCTGGTCGACGGAGTCGGTGCTGACCCGGCTGCACTTCGTCGTCCGGGTCACCCCGGGCAGCGAACTGCCGCAGCTCACCGACGCCGAGATCGAGCGGATCGAGGGCAAGCTCGCCGAGGCCGCCCGCTTCTGGATGGACGGCTTCAACGACCAGCTGCACATCGAGCTGGGCGAGGAGAAGGCCGCCGAGCTCTCCCGCAAGTACGCCAACGCCTTCCCCGACGGCTACCGCGCCGACTTCACCGCGCGCACCGCCGTCGCCGACCTCAAGCAGATCGAGTCGCTGCACGGCGAGGGCGACTTCCGCCTCAACCTGTACCAGCCGGTCGGCGCGGGCGACGACGAGCGCCGCTTCAAGATCTACCGGGTCGGCGGCCCGATCTCGCTCACCGAGGTCCTGCCGGTCCTCCAGCGGCTGGGCGTCGAGGTGCTCGACGAGCACCCGTACGCGCTGACCCGCTCGGACCACACCACCGCCTGGGTCTACGACTTCGGCCTGCGGCTGCGCGAGGCCGTCGAGCTGACCGACGAGGCTCGCGAGCGCTTCCAGGAGACCTTCGCCGCCACCTGGACCGGCCTGGCCGAGAACGACGGCTTCAACGAGCTGGTCCTCACCGCCGGGCTGACCTGGCGCCAGGCGATGATGCTGCGCGCGTACGCCAAGTACCTGCGCCAGGCGGGTTCCACGTTCTCCCAGGACTACATGGAGGACGCGCTCCGCAACAACACCCACACCACCCGCCTGCTGGTGAACCTCTTCGAGGCCCGGCTGAGCCCCAGCCACCAGCAGGGCTCCGCCGAGCTGACCGAGGGCATCCTGGAGGAGCTGTCCGGCGCGCTGGACGAGGTCGTCTCGCTGGACGAGGACCGCATCCTGCGCTCCTTCCTGCACCTCATCAAGGCCACCCTGCGCACCAACTTCTTCCAGCACGCCGGTGAGCACGGCGAGTGGCACGCGTACGTGTCGATGAAGTTCGACCCGAAGGCCATCCCGGACCTGCCGGCCCCGCGCCCGGCGTTCGAGATCTGGGTGTACTCGCCGCAGGTCGAGGGCGTGCACCTGCGCTTCGGCAAGGTCGCCCGCGGCGGCCTGCGCTGGTCCGACCGGCGTGAGGACTTCCGGACCGAGATCCTCGGCCTGGTCAAGGCGCAGATGGTGAAGAACACCGTCATCGTGCCGGTCGGCGCCAAGGGCGGCTTCGTCGCCAAGCAGCTGCCGGACCCGTCGGTGGACCGGGACGCCTGGATGGCCGAGGGCATCTCGTCCTACAAGACGTTCATCTCGGCGCTGCTGGATGTCACCGACAACCTGGTCGGCGGCGAGGTCGTCCACCCGGCCGACGTGGTCCGCCACGACGAGGACGACACCTACCTGGTCGTCGCCGCCGACAAGGGCACCGCGAGCTTCTCCGACATCGCCAACGGCGTCGCGGAGTCGTACGGCTTCTGGCTGGGCGACGCGTTCGCCTCCGGCGGCTCGGCCGGCTACGACCACAAGGGCATGGGCATCACCGCCCGCGGCGCCTGGGAGTCGGTCAAGCGCAACTTCCGCGAGCTCGGCGTCGACACCCAGACCGAGGACTTCACCGTCGTCGGCATCGGCGACATGTCCGGCGACGTCTTCGGCAACGGCATGCTGCTCAGTGAGCACATCCGCCTGGTCGCCGCCTTCGACCACCGGCACATCTTCCTCGACCCGAACCCGGACGCGGCCGCCTCGTACGCCGAGCGCCGCCGCCTCTTCGAGCTGCCGCGCAGCTCCTGGGACGACTACGACAAGTCGCTGATCTCGGCGGGCGGCGGCGTCTTCCCGCGCAGCGCCAAGTCGATCCAGCTCAGCCCGCAGGCCCGGGCCGTGCTGGGCATCGAGCAGTCCCGGCTCACCCCGGCCGAGCTGATGAAGGCCGTGCTGCAGGCGCCCGTCGACCTGTTCTGGAACGGCGGCATCGGCACCTACGTCAAGGCCTCGGCCGAGACCAACGCCGAGGTCGGCGACAAGGCCAACGACTCCATCCGGGTCAACGGCGAGCAGGTCCGCGCCCGGGTCGTCGGCGAGGGCGGCAACCTCGGCTGCACCCAGCTCGGCCGCATCGAGTACGCCGCGTCCGGCGGGCCCGCGGGCACCGGCGGCTGGATCGACACCGACGCCATCGACAACTCGGCCGGCGTGGACACCTCGGACCACGAGGTCAACATCAAGATCCTGCTCAACCAGGTCGTCGCCGACGGCGACATGACGGTCAAGCAGCGGAACGCGCTGCTCGCCGAGATGACCGACGAGGTCGGCCGCCTGGTGCTGCGCAACAACTACGCGCAGAACGTGGTACTGGCCAACGCCGTCGCCCAGGCGACCAGTATGGTCAACGTCCACTCCCGGATGATCAACCGGCTGGAGCGCCAGGGCCAGCTCGACCGGGCCCTGGAGTTCCTGCCCGCCGAGCGCCAGATCCGCGAGCGCCAGCAGAGCGGCCGCGGCCTGTCGCAGCCCGAGATGGCCGTCCTGCTCGCCTACACCAAGATCACCCTGGCCGAGGAGCTGCTCGCCACCGAGCTGCCCGACGACCCGTTCTTCCGCGCCGCGCTGCACGAGTACTTCCCCAGCGCGCTGCGGGCCCGGTTCGCCGAGGCGATCGACAACCACGCGCTGCGCCGCGAGATCATCACCACGCTGATCGTCAACGACACGATCAACCGCGGCGGCTGCACCTTCGCCTTCAGGCTGAAGGAGGAGACCGGCGCCACGTACGAGGAGATCGCCCGCACGCACACCGCCGCGCGCGCCGTCTTCGGCCTGGAGGAGATCTGGTCCGAGATCGAGGGCCTGGACAACCAGGTCTCCGCTCACGCCCAGACCAAGATGCGGCTGCACTCGCGGCGCCTCGTCGAGCGCGCCACCCGGTGGATGCTCAACAACCGCCGCCAGCCGCTCGACATCGCCGGCACCATCGAGTTCTTCCACGACCGGGTCAACCAGGTCTGGGGCGCGCTGCCCAAGCCGCTCCGCGGCGACGACCTGGCCTGGTACGAGTCCGTCTACAACGAGCTCGTCGGAGCCGGCGTGCCGGAGGCGCTCGCCACCCGGGTCGCGGGTCTCTCCTCGACCTTCCCGACCCTGGACATCACCGAGGTCGCGGACCGTTCCGGCAAGGACGTCGCCGAGGTCGCCGAGCTCTACTACGACCTCGCCGACCGCCTCCAGATCACCCACCTGCTCGACCGCATCATCGAACTGCCGCGCACCGACCGCTGGTCGTCGATGGCCCGGGCCGCCATCCGCGAGGACCTCTTCGCGGCCCACGCGGCGCTGACCGCCGACATCCTGGCCTGCGGCCCCGAGGGCGCCACCCCCGAGGAGCGCTACAGCGCCTGGGCGGAGCTCAACGGCACGCTGCTGAACCGGGCGAAGAGCACCCTCGACGACATAAGGGGTTCGGACAACTACGAGCTGTCCAGCCTGTCGGTGGCCATGCGCGTCATCCGCACCCTGCTCCGCACGGGTTCGATGCGCTGACGGAACCGGTGGAACGGCGGGCCCGCGTCTTCGGACGCGGGCCCGCCGCCGTATGCGGGGGCCCTGGCGGCCGGAGGCGGCGGCTGAGCCGGGGCCGCAGGGTGATGCCGCGATCACCCTGCGCGTGAACCGGTTCGTGGCCTGGGTGTGACGTGCGGGTTGACGCCGTGTCACAATGTTCGGCATTTCTCTGCCGGGGTGGCGGCAGGGGGCGGAGTTTTGCCCCAACTGCCCTGTTTGACAGCTGTTCTGGCATGCCGGGAGTTGCAGTAGGCTAACTCCGCGATAGGCGTTGCCGCAGGTCTCGTACCGGAAGAGCTCCACCGACGTGATGAAACAACAGGTGTCTTTCGAAGGGGCTAGGCCGCCAGTCCCATTCGCGCAGGGCGGTCCGGAGCCGTTCCTGACGCGATGCCACCTGAAGAGAGTTTCATGACGTCATTTGTGCAGGAACCCTTTTTCTGGGTCTTTATCGTGGTGGTGCTCGCAGCCGTCGGGGCCGCCCTCCAGGCCCGCAGGACGAATCTCGCCCTGCGTAGGAGAAACGTTTCCCTAGAGGAGGCGAGCTCCCTGGCGCAGCGTCAGCGCGACGACCTGAGCGCACTGAACGCACGTCTGCAGGGCCAGTACGCGGCCGAGCTGGCGGAGGTCCGCCGGGACGCCGAGGAGGACACCAAGGCCGTCCTCAAGGCGGCGATGCGGACGCTGCAGGGCCTGGCCGACGAGCAGCAGATCGTCATCGAGAAGGTGCAGCGGAAGTACGGCAACAGCCCGCAGATCCTGGCCGACCTGATGCTGGTCGACCACGCGAACAGCCAGTTCGGCCGTCGCTCCCAGGGCATCGCGGTGCTCTGCGGCGGCTGGCTGGGCCGCAGGGAGAGCGTCGCCTCGGTCTACGACGTGGCCCGCAGCGCCCAGGGCCGGATCCGGCACTTCGACCGGGTGCGGATCCACTCCCGGGTCAGCGTCTCGCTCGCCAGCAAGGTGGTCGAGCCGGTCGCCGTCGTGCTGGCCGAGCTGCTGGCCAACGCCACCAACTACTCCGCCCCGGACACCCCGGTGGAGATCAGCGTCCAGGCCGTCCCGACCGGCGTCTGCCTGATCATCGACGACGCCGGCCTCGGGATGGGGCAGGAGGAGAAGGACCGCGCGGCCGCGCTGCTGAACCCGGGCGCGCCGATCAGCCTCACCAGCCTGGGCAACCCCCCGAAGTTCGGCTTCGCCGTCTCCGGCATGCTGGCCGCCCGCTACGGCTTCCGCGTCTCCGTCGACTCGGTCTCCCCGTACGGCGGCGTGCGGGCCGTGGTGCTCCTGCCGACCGAGCTGCTCAGCAGCGAGGTCGCGCCCATGGCGGCCCCCGAGCGCGGCGAGTACCAGGGCGAGCCCGCGGAGCAGCCCTTGCCGGTCCGGGGGCAGGCCCCCGGGCAGCGGCTCGCGTCGTTGCCCGAGCCGGCCCCGGCCACCCTCGCCCCGGTCCCCCCGGCCACCCTGTCCCCGGTAGCCGCGGCCCCGGAGCCGGCGGAACCGGAGATGACGGCGGACGGACGGCTGCCCCGGCGCCGCCGCCAGCGCACCGTCTCGGTGGTCCCGCACCCGCAGGACTCCGGCCGCGTCGACGAGCCGGTGCGGACCACCGGCCAGGAGACGGCGTCCCGCCTCGGCGCGTTCCAGCGCGGGACGCTCTCCGGGCGCAACACCATGACCACGGAAGGAACCGAGAACCAGTGAGCCCTGATCTGTCCTGGGTGCTCAACGATGTACTCCAGGTGCCCGGTGCCCGGCACGCCATTCTGGTCTCCGCCGACGGCCTCCTGCTCGAACGGTCCAGCGGGATCGGCCGTGACGAGGCGGAGACCAACGCCGCCGCGATGAGCTCGATGCAGTCGCTGAGCCGGGCGGTCGCCCCGTTCGTCGGCGGCAGTGGCGGGACCTGGCGCCAGACCCTCCTGGAGTACGACCACGGCTGGATCTTCCTGATCGCGGCCGGCAGCGGAGCCTACCTCGCGGCCTCCACCGCCTCCGACGTCGACATGGAGGCGATGTCCTTCCGGATGCAGCAGCAGGTGGGCGCGCTCGGCCGGGCGATGACCGCGGCGCCGCGCCAGAGTACGCACAGCGGGTCATGACGGTGCCCGGCGAGGAGCAGCGGGTGGCCGGCGGTTTCATACGCTCCTATGTCATCACCGGCGGCCGTGAGTTACCGAGTGCGGACGATCTCTCCCTGATCACCCTGGTCACCGTCGCTCCCGAGCAGGAACTCCCGGCCCTGCCGAGCCCGGAGACCGTGGCGATCTGGGAACTGTGCTCCGGCGGCTACCTCTCGGTGGCGGAGGTCTCGGCCCGTCTGGGGCTGCCGGTGGGGGTGGTGAGGCTGCTGCTGACGGACCTGATCCGCGAGGGACGGCTGCTGCGCCGGGCGACCCCGCCGCCGGCCCAGGCCCCGGATCCGAGACTCCTAGAGAAGGTACTGCATGGACTTCAACGCCGGTTCGCCTGAGGACATCTACGTCCCGGGCGCGGTGACGACCGCTGTCAAGATCCTGGTCGTGGGGCACTTCGCGGTCGGCAAGACCACGCTGATCGGCGCCCTGTCGGAGATCGCCCCGCTGAGCACCGAGGAGAAGATGACGCAGGCGTCCACCCGCGTCGACGACCTCCGGGGGGTGCCGGACAAGAAGACCACGACCGTCGCCCTGGACTTCGGCCGGCTGACGCTCGGCGACGACCTGGTGCTGTACCTGTTCGGCACGCCGGGCCAGCAGCGCTTCATGCAGCTCTGGGAGGACATGGCGCGGGGGGCGCTGGGCGCGCTGCTGCTGGCCGACCCGACCCGCCTCTCGGACACGTTCCCGGTCATCGACCTGATCGAGCAGTACGGCCTGGAGTACGCCGTGGCGGTCAACAGCTTCGACCGGCAGAGCGACTACACCGAGGACGAACTGCGCGAGGCGCTCGACCTGCTGCCGCACACGCCGGTGGTGTTCTGCGACGCGCGGGACCAGCGGTCGTCGGCCGACGCCCTGCTGACCCTCGTTCGGCACCTGCTCGAACGCGCCTCCTGACCTTCTCCTCCCGTCACCGTCCCCCGGGGCCGCACCCGCCCGGGGCCACTTCCAAGGAACGACCCATGGAATCTCCGCAGCGACCCGCCCCGCAGTCGCCTCCCCCGGGCTGCCCGATGCACGGTGGGCGCACACCGCTGTACGGGGAGATGTTCTCGTCCGACCCCGGCGTGGTCTACGACCAGCTGCGCGCCCACGGTCCCGCCGCCCCGGTGGAGCTGTCCCCGGGCGTGGAGGCCACCCTGGTCACCTCGCACGAGGCCGCCCTGCGGGTGCTGCAGAACCCGGGGCTGTTCGCCCGGGACTCCCGGCGATGGGCGGCGCTGAACGAAGGACGGGTGCCGCTGGACAGCCCCGTCCTGCCGATGATGTTCTACCGGCCCAACTGCCTCTTCACGGACGGCACCGAGCACCTGCGGCTCCGCAAGGCCGTCATCGAGAGCCTGGAGCGGCTCAACGACAACCGGCTCAACCGGCACGTCGAGCGGATCGCCGGCTACCTGATCGACCAGTTCAGCCCGCTGGGCCGGGCCGACCTGCTCAACGACTACGCCAAGCTGCTGCCGCTGCTGCTGTTCAACCAGCTCTTCGGCTGCCCGGCCGACATCGGCGACCGGCTGACCCGCAGCATGTCCGCGCTCTTCGACGGCCTGGACGTGATCCAGGCCAACGAGGAGCTGAACGCCTGCCTGATGGACCTGGTCGCGCTGAAGCGCCGTCAGCCGGGCGACGACATCACCTCGTGGCTCGTCCAGCACCCGGCCGGCCTGCGCGACGAGGAGCTCAAGGACCAGCTGGTCATGCTGATGGGCGCCGGCGTCGAGCCCGAGCGCAACCTGATAGGCAACGCGCTGCTCCTGCTGCTGTCCGGTGAGAACGCGGACGGCGGCTCCGGTCTGCGCATCGAGGACGCCCTCGACGACGTGCTGTGGAACAACCCGCCGATCGCCAACTACGCGACGCACTTCCCGATGCAGGACGTCGAGGTGGGCGGGGTCCGGATGGCCGCGGACAGCCCGGTGGTGATCAGCTTCGCCGCCGCCAACAGCGACCCCGTGCTGACGGACGCCCGGCTGACCCTCAGCAAGGGCGCTCATCTGGCCTGGGGCGCCGGCCCGCACGCCTGCCCGGCCAAGTCCCCGGCCCAGCTGATCGCCCTGACCGCGATCGAGTGCCTGCTCAACGCGCTCCCGGACGTCACGCTCGCCGTGCCCGCGCAGAGCCTGGAGTGGCGGCCGGGCCCCTTCCAGCGCGGACTGGTCTCGCTGCCGGTGCGGTTCAGCCCGACGTCCGCCCGTACCCCGGGGCCGGGTACGGGCGCCGCCCCGAACGGGCCGGCCGCCTGGCCGACCGCCGCCCCCGAGACGCCGCACCAGCAGGCCGCCGCACCCGCCGCCGGCCGGGCCCCGGGCAAGCACAAGGGGTGGTGGAGCTCCTTCCTGGACGTCTTCCGGCTCTGACCGGAGGCCGGATTCCGGGCAACCGCCGTGAGGCGAACGGAATCCGGCGCCTCCGGAGCACGTGACGGGAGCAACACGGATCGACGCTTGAGCGCGGTGGGGCTGGGTAGATCGCCGCCGTACTGCCCGCCCGTGCAAGGAGCCCCGTGTGACCGCCATGTTGGAAGCCCGCCCCGGGAACCCGGAGTGCCGCGCTGGAACCGTCGACCGCCGCGCCGCGGTGCCGCTGCTGCGGCGGCTGCGGTCGGCCGAGGGGCTCGCCTGCCCGGTCCCGGTCTACGACGAGCTGCGGGCGATGGGCGATCTCGTCCCGGCGCCCTGGGGCGGGTACCTCGTCACCGGCTACGACGCGTGCAACCAGGTCCTGCGCGGCAGGACCTGGCTCGTCCCCGACTTCGCCTGGCAGGAGCGGCAGACCGACAGCGAGCGCTGGCACGCCGTCGCCACCCAGGAGATGAGCGGGACCCTCTCCCGGCTCAACGCCCCCGACCACACCCGGCAGCGGCACAGCCTCGGGAACCTCTTCGACCGGCAGACCATCCAGGCCATGGCGCCGCACATCGAGGCCGACGTCGCCGGGTTGCTCGACCGCCTGGCCGAGCGAATACGTGTGGACGGTGAGGCGGACCTGGCCGCCGTGGTCAGCGAGCGGCTGCCGATCAACACCGTCGGGCGCTGGCTGGACATCGCGCCGGAGGACTACGCGCACATCCTGGAGATGACCCACAACCAGGTGCACGCCCAGGAACTCCTGCCCACCAAGAGCCAGCTGGCGATCTCCGAGGCGGCGACCCTCCAGCTGCGCCGGTACTTCAACGGCCTCGTCCGGGAGCGCCGCGACAACCCGGGCGACGACGTGATCTCCGGCTGGATCCGCACCTGGGACGCGCTGGAGTCCGACCGCGAGGCCACCGACCGGATCATCTACCAGCTCACCATGTTCGTCACCATCGCCTCACTGGAGACCACGGCGACGCTGCTCTCCTCGCTGGTGTGGTCGCTGCTCCGGTCCCCCGGTTCGTGGGACTGGCTGCGGGCCCGGCCGGAGCACATCGACGACGCGATCGAGGAGGCGCTGCGCTACGATCCGCCGATCCGCCTCAACAGCCGCGTCGCGGGCGAGGACACCGTGCTGTCCGGGGTGCTCGTCCCCAAGGACACCATGGTCCACGTGATGTACGGCGCGGCCAACCACGATCCGCGCCGCAACCCGGACCCGCACACCTTCGACATCCTCCGCAAGGGCTCCCACATCGCCTTCGGCGGCGGCGCCCACTACTGCCTCGGCGCGGGTCTGGCCAGGCTGGAGGCGCGCACCCTGCTCGGCCAGTTGCTGGAGCGCTTCCCGACCCTGCGGGCGGTGAGCCCTCCCGAGTACGCGCCCCGGATGGTCTTCCATCGGGTGACGTCCCTGAGAGTTGCCGCATGAACGTTTCTCCGCACGCGGCTCAGCACCCCCCGTACACGCAGCACCCCCCGTACCCCTCGCACCCTCCGGCGTTCGGGGCCTGGTATCCGCAGCCCGGTGCCGCCCCCGTCCCGGTGGCGCCCCGTACGGTCCGCGCCGAACTCCAGGGGCCGGTGCTGTACGTCGAGCTGGACAGCCCCGAGACCGGAAACGCCGTCACCTCGGCCATGCTGGACGAACTCCTCGCCCTCCTCGCCGCACCGGACCCGGCGGTACGCGTCGTCGTCCTGTCCGGCGCCGGCCCGGACTTCTGCCTCGGCGGCGACCGCGAAGAGCTCGGCGCCACCCTCGGCGAGGACCCCACCGGCGGCGGCATCCGGAGCTACGGCAGCAAGGCCCGCCGGGTCTGCGAGGCCATCACCAACAGCCCCGCCGTCACCATCGCGCGGGTCCAGGGCCGGGCGATCGGCGCCGGCTTCGCCCTGGCCCTCGCCTGCGATCTGCGGGTCGGTGCCGACACTGCCGGCTTCCGGCTGCCCGAACTCGCCCTCGGCCTGCCCGTCGCCTGGGGCGGTCTGCTGCCCCGCCTCCTCCACGAGGTCGGCGCGGCCCGCGCCCGCGAGATCATCTTCACCGGTCGCCCGGTCGGTGCCGCGGAGGCCCACGGCCTCTCCATCCTGCAGCGGGTCGTCCCCGAGCAGGACCTGGACCAGGCCGTGGCCGAGTGGGCCAGGCCCATCGCGCGCCGCCCCGAAGCCGCCCTGCGGGTCACCAAGACCCTGCTCAACTCCCATGCGGCGGCGACCCGGCTGGCCGACACCTCCGTCCTCGACGCCGAGCTGATGGCCTCGGTCCTCGCCGCCGCGCACTACACCCGCGGGCTCGCCACCGCGCCCCCGACCGCCTGACCCACCGTCGCTTCCGCTTCGCTCCGCGTCCTTGTGCGAGCGGAGACCGACCACTCGCGTGGTGACGGACGAGGGCGGGGCCGTGGTGACCACCGCGGCTCCGCCCTCGGGCGTATCGGGCGGAGGAGACCGAACCCTTCACCGCCGACGCCTGGTCGGCGTTGGCCGCGGGGGCCGTGCCGGGGAGTTGCCCGGAGGCTGCTGACGCGCCACGGCTTCGTTTCGCGCGCCCCCGGCCGGCGGTGGCCGGGGGCGCGCTTTGGGCGGCCGAACGAGGGTGGGTCGGGCAGTGGTTCAGCGCACTGACGCCTTGTCGGCAAGGCCCGTTCGTATGCGTGAACCCGGTGGAGGCCGGCCGCCCGGGTTCGGTACGGTGGCCTGCGGAAAGAGGGGGGAAGATCACCTTGGGGAAGACGCGCACCAGGCGCATGGCGGGAACCGTACTGTCCGTGGCGCTGGTCAACCGGAGCGCGTACTGCTCCTGAGCGGCCGAGCGGGAAAGCGGTTCTGCCCCGGCCTCGGCCGGGGCAGAACCGTTTCTGTCTGGCACCGTGCCTTCGGGAACCCCCGGGCCGGTGCGGACAGGTGGGAGTGTGGAGCTGTCACTGCGGGGTCGGTTGCGAAGTGGGGACCAGTGGGCTTTCAGGGAGGTGTTCGACGAGGCGGCGGGGGACCTGTACCGGTACGCGGTGCGGGTGTCGGGGGACTGGGCGGTGGCCGAGGACGTCGTCCAGTTGACGTTCCTGGAAGCGTGGCGGCTGCGCGGCACCCTGCGCGAGGAAGGCGGCCCGGTCCGGCCCTGGCTGTTCGGGATCACGGCGAACGTGCTGCGCAACACCGCCCGGGCGGCCCGGCGGCACCGTGAGGCGTTGGCGCGGATGCCGGCCCGGGAGGTGGTGCCGGACTTCGCCGACGAGTTGGTGGGCCGACTCGACGACGGCGCGCAGCTCGCGGCGGCGAAGCGGGCGCTGCGCAGGCTCCGGAAGGCGGAGCGGGACGTCTTCACGCTCTGCGTCTGGGCGGGGCTGGACTACGTGAGCGCCGCGGAGGCGCTGGGGGTGCCGGTCGGCACGGTGCGTTCGCGGCTCTCGCGCGCCCGCGTCAGGCTGCGCGCGCTGGCGGACGAGGAACTGTGCGGTGGGCGGGAACCCGATGCGGGTGGCGGACAGGTACCGGGTGGCCGCGCTGACGTGGCCCGGTCGATACGGGAGACGAACCGATGAACGAGGACGAACGCGTCGAGCTGGTCCGGCTGCTGCCGCCGCCCGCGCGGCCCGAGCTCTCCGCCGACCGCCACCGGCTGTTGAGGGGACATCTGATGAGCGAGCTGCGGGAACAACCGGTCCGCGTTCGGCGCGGCCGGCCCGGCCGGGTGGCCGTGCCCGCCCTGGCGGGCGGCCTGGCGCTGGCGCTGGTGCTGACCGGCGGGGGCTCCGCCAGTGGACCGGACCGATCGCAGGCACCGCAGGCACCGCAGGCCCGGCCGTCGGCCGGGTCCGCCCCGCTGAACGCGGCGCCGGTCGCGGCGGTACGGCTGCTGAACCAGGCGGCGGACGCGGCGGACCGGGCGCAGGACACCACCCCGAGAGGGGACCAGTTCGTCTATGTGAAGAGCGTCCAGACGTACCCCTCGATCGACGAGGCGACCGGCGAGGCGACGAAGGGCACGCCGCAGAACCGGGAGATCTGGCGCTCCGTCGACGGCAGCCGCTGGGGCCTGCTGGTCATGGACGGCCAGCGGCGGCCCACCGGGCAGGACCTGAAGGACCCGCACGCGCGGCCGGACGAGCCCGCGCCGCACCCGCTGGGCGGTGGCTGGCTGGAGCCGACGCCAGGCAACACCGGACCGAGCGGCTACGCCTACGCCGCCGCGCTGCCGACCGACCCGGACCAGCTGCTGGCGAAGCTCAAGGCGGACACCAAGGGGCAGGGGCCGGGCCCGGACCAGGAGGCCTTCGCCACCATCGGTGACATCCTGCGCGAGCAGCTGGTGCCGTCGCCGGTGCGGGCGGCCCTCTACCGGGCCGCCGCGCGGATCCCCGGGGTCACCGTGGTGGACGAGGTGACCGACGCGGTCGGTCGGCAGGGTGTCGCGGTCGCTCGGCTGGACTCCGGGGGGGTGGTCGAGACGCAGTGGATCTTCGACCGGAGCAGCTTCGAGTTCCTTGGTGAGCGCACGGTGGCGGTCAAGGACGACGGCTCCTGGAGGAAGGGGGAGGTCACCGGACAGACAACGATCCTCGGCCGGGCGGTGGTCGACCAGGTGGGCGACCGGCCGTAGCGGGCCCGGCAGAGCGCTGTGGGGCCCGGTGGAAGCGGGCCCCACAGCCGTTTCAGCGCCCGGCCGCCCGCTGGAGGGCGCTGGCCAGCAGGGCGAGGTCGGTCGGGCCGTTGCCCAGTTCGCGGACCGGGCGGCGGGCCGGCGGGGCGCCGAGCTGGAGCGGGTCGATGGCGACGACGGTGGGGCGCAGGGTCGCGGTGCGGGGGATCCGGCCGCTGATCCGGGCGGTCTGGAAGGCGGTGACGCCGCCGTCGGGCAGCCGGAGGTAGCCGCGGCCGGGGGTGTCCTCGCCGAGGGCGGCGGCGTCGCCGAGATGGATGAGCAGGTCGGAGTCGGCGGGGTCGTCCGTGCGCAGGGCGATCCGGAGCAGGGCGGCCTCGTCGACCTCGGTGCCGGCGCTCTCCTCGGGGCGGCCGGTGGTGACGGCGAGGTGGATGCCGAGCGGGCCGCCGCGCCGGGCGATGGCGGCCAGGGCGCGGGCGAGCGGGCGGCCGGCGGGTGAGGTGGGGGCGAGCAGGGCGTCGTAGTCGTCCACCACCACGACCAGCCGGGCGGGGGCCGGTCCGGCCGGGGCGGCGGCCGGCCGGGGGGTGTCGCCGCTGCGCGGCTGGACGACCCTGGGGGCGCTGGGGTGTCCGCCCGCTCCGACCGCGGCGGGCACCGGCACCTCGGGCCGGTCCGCGTCCAGGCCCTGCTCCCCGTCGAGAATGCGGGCCGCCTGCCAGGAGGCGAAGTCCAGCCCGTCGAAGAGCCGCTCGCGCAGCGCCAGTTCGTCCTGCAGGGCCTCCGCGGTGAGCAGTGCCTGCCGGGGTTCGTCGGCGGCGTTGACCCGGCCGGTGACGTGCGGCAGTTCGGTGCAGCCGTCCAGACCGCCGTCGCCCTCGGCCGCCCGGCCCTCGACGATCGTCACGGTGAGCCGCTCGGGCCGCTCGGAGACCGCCAGCGAGGCGACCAGGGTCCGCAGCAGTTCCGTCTTGCCGCTGCCCCGGGCGCCGCCGATGAGCAGGTGCGGGCCGCCCGGGTCGGGGGAGGGGAGGGTGAGCTCGGGGTCGGCGAGGTCGAGGGTGCAGAGCTCGTCACGGGTGGTGCCGAGCAGTGCGACGGCCGCGCCGATGCCTCCGGCGTGGGCGTCCCAGCGGGCGGAGAGCTTGGCGGGGGTGACGGTGTCGAGCTGGAGCAGGTCGAGCAGGCGCAGCGCGTCGGGCAGTGGCCCGCGGGCGGCGGGCACGGCCTCGCGCAGCGGGGCGAGGACCCGGGCCAGCCGCTCGGCCCAGGCGTCGGAGACGGCGTCCAGCGAGACCTCGTGCAGGGTCTCGCGGCCGCGGGCGACCGGCCGGTCGATGGAGAGCTGGGTGCCGACCTCGCCGGTGATCAGGGCGGTGGCGCCGAGGCCGCGCGGCAGCAGCTCGGGCTGCTCGGCGAGGCAGATCGGGAAGATGCCGACGGCGGGGCCCTGGCGCAGCAGCAGGTCGAGCGCCTGGCGGGCGGCCGCGGTGGCCGGGCGGCCGTCGACCACGACCACGGTGGCGGGGTGTCCGCCGAGGCCGGTCGGGCCGGTGAGGCGGGCGGTGAGTTCGGTGAGGCGGGCGGTGGCCTGGTCGTCGTCGAGGCCGAGCAGCAGCCGGCAGTCCTGGCCGTCGGCGGGGCGCAGGTGGGGCAGCCAGAGGGCCCAGGCCCAGGTGTCGACGCGGTCCTGCGCGGGCCGGGCGGGGTCGGCGTCGACCACGACCAGGCTGAGGCCGGTGGGCGGGTGCAGCGCGGCGAGCTGGGCGACGACGGCCCTGGTGAGGGCGTCGAGGCGCTCGCGCGGGCCGCTGAGGCCGAGGCTGCCGGCGGTCTGGAGGTCGAGGGTGACGGGGACGGCGGGCAGCATGGTGCCGGGCGAGGTGCCCGCCCCGCCGGGCCGGTCGGCGGTGCCCAGGCGCAGGGTGAGCGCGTCGGGGTGGCCGGGGCCGCGCTCCCAGAGCCGGGGGCCGGGGCCGAGCGCGTTGAGCAGCACGGTGGCGAGGTCGGGCCAGCGTTCGCGCTGGGCGGCGGCCTGCCGGACGCGGACGGCGGCGTGGTGGCGCTCGGCGCTCTCCTGGCCGGGCGGTTCGACGGTGCGGCCGAGGCGCAGCGAGAGCAGGCCCCTGGTGCGGCCGGCGGCGGGCTCCGGGGCGGCGGGCTGTTCGAACACGGGCGGGGCGTGCCTGACCGGGGCGGGCGCGGCGAGCTGGAGGTGGCCGTGGCCGTCGGGGAGCGCCGCGCGGGCGGGCGCCCCTGAGGCGTCCCCGAGATCCGGCACGGTGATCTGGAGGGTGGACTCGCCGATCCGCAGCAGGGCGCCGCCGTCGAGCGGGACGGCCTCCTCGGGCGGGCCGGGCGGCACGAGCCGGCCGTCCAGGGCGGTGCCGTTGGTGGAGCCGAGGTCGCGGACGGTGACCCGGCCGTCGGCGGTGAGGTGCAGGGCGAGGTGCAGCCGGGAGACGTCCGGGTCGTCGAGCGGGACGTCGGCCTCGCCGGAGCGGCCGACCCGGATCTCCCGGCCGTGCAGGCGGTGCACGCCGCCGGCGTCGGGGCCGCCGACGACCCGCAGTTCGGCGGCGGCGGGCCCGTCGTCGGGGTCGTCGGCGGTCGGGTCGGGCTCGTTGAGACTGAGGACGGCGCCGTCGAGCAGCGGGGGGTGGCCGAGCAGGGTGTGCTCGTCGACCCGGTGCGCCCCGGCGTACAGGTGCACATGGGTGGCGGCCCGTGGGCCGCGCACGCCCACGGCGCCCGCGAGGGCGCCCGCGAGCGAGCCGAGCGCGGTGCCGACGGGCGCGGTGACCAGCACGTCCACGTAGGGGATGGCGGAGCCGGCGGCGGCCGGGCCGCTGCGCGGTCGGAGGACGGTCAGCCGGATCTGCATCTCGCCCGCGGGTCCCTTCTGCTGGTGTGACGCTTGGTACCGCTGCCTCGTGCCACCGCGGAGGCTGCCGGGGCAGTCGCGACGACCCTTGGGCCACAAGAGTGGCGAGTGTCATCCTGCCATCCGTCACGGACAGTCCGCGCACGGTACCGGATTTGACGATCTTGCGATCATCGCCATGGTGGAGGCGACGGAGGGTCAGGTCAACCGCCCCGGGGGCGGCCGTCCGCCCCGACCTCGGGAGGAACCCCGGCGGGTACCCGGGGAGGAACCCCGGCGAGTACCCGGGGGAAGGCCTCGGCGAGGCCCGTCCGTACCGCGGGGAGGAGGCCTGAGGGGCACCCGGTGTCATCCCCTAGGGGATGACACCCAGGGCCGCCCGGATGCCCTCGCCGGTCGCCTCAGAAACGTGAACGGACACCGTTAGAGTGGCCCGGACACGGGCCCGGCAGGCTCACCGCACCGGCGGAGGAGCGCCCCGCGCGGGCGGCACGGCGAGGAGTGCGACAGGTGCGGCCAGTCGGCAGCAAGTATCTGCTTGAGGAGACCCTCGGACGGGGGGCCACCGGCACCGTCTGGCGGGGCCGGGTGCGCGCGGATGTCGCGGTGCCCGGCAGTGAGCCCGGGCAGTCGGTGGCGATCAAGGTGCTGCGCGAGGAGCTGGCGGCCGACCCGGACGTGGTGATGCGCTTCCTGCGCGAGCGCTCGCTGCTGCTGCGGCTGACCCACCCCAATATCGTCAAGGTCCGCGACCTGGTCGTCGAGGGCGAGCTGCTGGCCCTGGTGATGGACCTGATCGACGGCCCCGACCTGGCCCGCTACCTGCGCGGCAACGGCCCGTTCAGCCCGATCGCCGGCGCCCTGCTGATGGCCCAGGTGGCCGACGCGCTGGCGGCCAGCCACGCCGACGGCGTGGTCCACCGCGACCTCAAGCCCGCCAACGTGCTGCTCGCCTCCACGGTCGTGGACGGCACCGAGCAGATGCACCCGATGCTGACCGACTTCGGCATCGCCCGGCTCGCCGACTCCCCGGGCATCACCCGCACCCACGAGTTCGTCGGCACGCCGGCGTACGTCGCGCCGGAGTCCGCCGAGGGCCGTCCGCAGACCTCCGCGGTGGACGTCTACGGCGCCGGGATCATGCTGTACGAGCTGGTCACCGGCCGGCAGCCGTTCCAGGGCGACGGCCCGCTGGCGGTCCTCCAGGCGCACCTCGCCCAGGAGCCGCAGCGCCCGGCCAACCTGCCCGAGCCGCTCTGGACGGTGATCGAGCGCTGTCTGCGCAAGGACCCGGCGCAGCGGCCGGGCGCGGTCTCGCTGGCCCGCGCGCTGCGGGTGGTCGCGGCGGGCGTCGGCGTGCACGCCTCCCCGGCCGCGGTGGACGCCGCGCTCGCGGTCGGCGCGCTGCTGCTGCCGGACCCGCAGCCGGCCGCGGTGCCGACGGCGGCCCCCGGAGGCCTCGGCGGTCCCACCGGCCCCGGCGGTCCGATGGCCGGCCTGCCCGGCGCCGAGGACCGGACCCAGGTGCTGACGGCCGGCCCGCCCGGCCAGCAGTACGACCCGGCGGCCGCGACCCGCCTCATGGGCACCCAGCTGCCGCCCGCCGCCCCGTACGGCGCCGCGGACCGCACCCAGGTGATGCCGCCGACCGCCGGTCCGCCGGTCCCGCCCGGCCCGCCGCAGCCCGAGGCGCCGCACCCGTGGCAGACCCAGCTGCGCGCCGCGCGCGACCGCAACCAGCAGACCGAGGTCGGTTACTTCGACCCGGCGGAGTTCGAGGCCCCGCCGGTGGCCCCGCCGCCGTACCAGGCCGGCGGGCCCGGCCGTCCGCAGGGCTACCAGCAGCAGCCGCCCCCGCCCGGCTACGGGCAGGACCCGCGCCGCCAGGGCCCGCCGCCGCCGCCCGGCTACGCCCAGCGCCCGCCGGTGGCCCCGCCGCCGTACCAGGCGCCCGGTGGCGGCCGTCCGCAGCCGCCCGGTGGCTACAACCAGCCCCCGCACGGCCACCAGCAGGCCCCGCAGGGGTACGGCCAGGGGCAGGGCCGCCCCGGGCAGCCCCCGGCCGGCCCGCAGGGCGGCTACCCGCAGCCGGCCCCGCCGGCCGTCCCGCGCCGGGCCGAGCCGCCGGCGCCCCAGCACCGTGAGCCCCCGCAGCACCGTGAGCCCCCGCAGCACCGGGAGGCGCCGCCGCGCGAGCCGGCCCGCCGGGAGCCCGCGCCCGCCCGCGAGCCGCGTCCGCGCAGCCGCAACCGGATGTACATCCCGGGCCTCGGCTGCTTCAAGGGCTGCCTGATGGTGCTGCTGGTGCTGGCCGTCGCGGCGGTGGCGCTGTGGAACTTCACGCCGCTGCCGCAGTACTGGACCAACGTCCAGGACTGGTTCAGCGGCGCGAGCGACTGGGTGGGCAACCTGGTCGGCAGTTCGAAGAACTGACCGGGGACGGGCGCCGGGGCGCCGGACGCGGCCGCGGGACCGCGCCGGGCCCGGCCGCCCGGTCGAACACCCCGCCCCGGCGGCAACATTGACGCTTTGTCGACAATTCACAAGATTTCTCGCCCGCCGCTGCCTGTCCGGCGCCCTCAGGCGACCCGGGAAGGGTGTTCGGGCGCGTAGGTTGGTCGCTGTTGTCCCGCCCCACCGAGCGCACCGGACCCCCGGCGCGCTCCCGCCGCCCACGGAGCAGCATTGGCACGCAAGATCGGCAGCCGGTACACCGTCCACCAGGTGATCGGCCGGGGCTCGGCCGGGACGGTCTGGCTCGGCGAGGGGCCGGACGGCCCGGTCGCGGTCAAGCTGCTGCGCGAGGACCTGGCCGCCGACCAGATACTGGTCGGCCGCTTCGTCCAGGAACGCGCCGCGCTGACCAGCCTCGACCACCCCCGGGTGGTCGGCGTGCGCGACATGGTCGTCGACGGCAGCGACCTCGCCCTCGTCATGGAACTCGTCCAGGGCACCGACCTGCGCTCCCGGCTGGAGCGCGACGGCGCGCTCGCCCCGCAGACCGCCGTCTCGATCATCGCCGACGTGGCCGACGGCCTGGCCGCCGCGCACGCGGCCGGCATCGTCCACCGCGACGTCAAGCCCGAGAACGTCCTGCTCGACCTCGCCGCCGCCCCCGGCCCCGGCGGCGCCCCGCGCGCCAAGCTCACCGACTTCGGCGTGGCCCGCCTGGTCGACGCCCCGCGCCGGACCCGCGCCACCCGGATCATCGGCACCCCCGACTACCTCGCCCCGGAGATCATCGAGGGCCTGGAGCCGCGTGCCGCCGTCGACATCTACGCCCTCGCCACCGTGCTGTACGAGCTGCTGGCCGGCTTCACACCGTTCGGCGGCGGCCACACCGGCGCGGTGCTGCGCCGGCACGTCACCGAGCAGGTGCCGCCGGTGCCCGGTCTGCCGGACGGCCTCTGGCGGATCATCGCCGAGTGCCTGGCCAAGGCCCCGGCCTCCCGGCTGCGCGCCGCCGAGCTGGCCGAGCGGCTGCGCGAGCAGCTGCCCGCGCTCACCGGCCTGCCGGTGCTGGCCGTGCCCGCGCAGGGCCGCACCCCGGCCGAGGAGCCGCTGACCCCCGGCGAGGCCGTGTACGCCGAGGTGGACGCCGCCCCGGGCACCCACAAGCGCCGCCGCGGCCCGGCCGTCCCGCTGGTGCCCGGCGCCGCCCCCGACTCCACCCGCGACACCCACACCAGCCTGCGCCGCCCCTCCGCCCACGAGCTGGCCTCCTACGCGGCCGAGTCCCGCGCCCAGCGCACCGCCCCGGGCACCGGCCACCGACGGGACCGCCAGGCGCTGCTGCGCCGCCGCCGGGTGCTGGCCGTCCTGCTGGCCGTGGTCCTGCTCCTGGCGGGCGCCGCCGCGGCCTGGACGGCCTTCGCGGCGGACGTCCCGGACGCCGGGAACCCGCCCCGCCCGGGCGCCGTCACCAGCGCACCGAGGGCCCCGTAAAGGGCCGAAGGCCCCCGGTGTCGCCGGATGCCCCCCCGGAACCATTACCCTGGGTGCGTGGCAGCCGTCGATCCTTCCGAAGAGCTCAAGAACCTCGAGACGACCATGGGGTCGATCGAGGCCGTCCTCGACCTGGACAAGATCCGGGCCGACATCGCGCGTCTGGAGGAGGAGGCAGCCGCCCCCGACCTGTGGGACGACGTCGCGAACGCGCAGAAGGTGACCAGCCGGCTCTCCTTCCTCCAGGGCGAACTGCGCCGGGTGCAGAGCCTGCGCAGCCGGGTCGAGGACCTCGGCGTCCTGTTCGAGCTCGCCGAGGCCGAGGACGACGCGGACACCCGCGTGGAGGCCGAGAACGAGCTCACGGCCGTCAAGAAGGCGGTCGAGGAACTGGAGGTCCGCACCCTCCTGTCCGGCGAGTACGACGCCCGTGAGGCGCTGATCAACATCCGGGCCGAGGCCGGTGGCGTGGACGCCGCCGACTTCGCCGAGCAGCTGATGCGCATGTACCTGCGCTGGGCCGAGCGGCACAACTACCCCACCGAGGTGTACGACACCTCGTACGCGGAGGAGGCCGGCATCAAGTCCGCGACCTTCACCGTCAAGGCGCCGTACGCCTACGGCACCCTCTCGGTCGAGCAGGGCACCCACCGCCTGGTCCGCATCTCGCCGTTCGACAACCAGGGCCGCCGGCAGACCTCCTTCGCCGGGGTCGAGGTGCTCCCCGTCGTCGAGCAGTCCGACCACGTCGACATCGACGAGTCCGAGCTGCGCATCGATGTCTACCGCGCCTCCGGCCCGGGTGGCCAGGGCGTCAACACCACCGACTCGGCGGTGCGCATCACGCACATCCCGACCGGTGTGGTGGTCTCCTGCCAGAACGAGCGCTCGCAGATCCAGAACAAGGCGTCCGCGATGAACGTCCTCCAGGCCAAGCTGCTGGAGCGGCGCCGCCAGGAGGAGCGGGCCGCGATGGACGCGCTCAAGGACAGCGGCAGTTCCTGGGGCAACCAGATGCGCTCCTACGTGCTGCACCCGTACCAGATGGTGAAGGACGTCCGCACCGAGTACGAGGTCGGCAACCCGCAGGGCGTGCTGGACGGCGACATCGACGGCTTCATCGAGGCCGGCATCCGGTGGCGCAAGCAGCGGGAGACCGCCGCGCAGTAAGCGGTGACACGAAGAAGGCCCCGACGGTTCTCCGTCGGGGCCTTCTTCGTGACGTTCGGGAGCCGGGAATCAGGCCAGTGCCTGCCGGGCGATCAGCGCCACCGCGAGCAGTCCGGCCAGCAGGGCCAGCAGCAGGGCGGGGGAGAGCGCGGCGAACGGACCCTGCTGCTCCTGCAGGCGGGCCCGGTTGGCGCGGCACACCGGGCAGCGGCCCTCGCTCACGCGGCCGTTGCAGTTGGCGCACACCAGATGGTCGCAGGTCATGCGATCTCCTCCTCGCTGCTACAGCCAACGCACCGGACGGGGCTTTGGTTCCTCTGGTTGCCCTGTGCGGGGGAGCGGCCGACCCGGGCCGCTCTCTCCACTCTGCCAGGTTCTGCGGGTTCCGGCCCCCGGGCTGTGAGATGCCTCGCAATTTTCGGGGCATAAGCGGACATTGTCCCCCAACTTTCGCCAGCTGTCACCGGCCGGTCCTGCGAGCCGGGTGCCGCTTCGCGTATGGTCCCAAGCCGGGAGCGGCCTCTTCCGCTCCTTCCGCCGCCCCAGGGCCGGGCGCCCGGGGTGGACCGACCGAGGACTGGCGCCGCCTAGGATGGCCTCCGTGATGCAGCCGTGATCAGATTCGACAACGTCTCCAAGACCTATCCCAAGCAGAATCGTCCCGCCCTGGACAACGTCTCGCTGGAGATCGAGAAGGGCGAGTTCGTCTTCCTGGTCGGCTCGTCCGGCTCGGGCAAGTCCACCTTCCTGCGCCTGTGCCTGCGCGAGGAGCGCCCCAGCACCGGTGAGGTGCACGTGCTGGGCAAGGACCTGGGCAAGCTGTCCAACTGGAAGGTGCCGCACATGCGCCGCCAGCTGGGCACCGTCTTCCAGGACTTCCGCCTGCTGCCGAACAAGACGGTCGCGCAGAACGTGGCCTTCGCGCTCGAGGTGATCGGCAAGCCCAAGAGCGCCATCGGCAAGGTGGTGCCCGAGGTGCTGGACCTGGTCGGCCTCGGCGGCAAGGAGGACCGCATGCCGGGCGAGCTCTCCGGTGGCGAGCAGCAGCGTGTGGCCATCGCCCGGGCGTTCGTGAACCGCCCGATGCTGCTGATCGCGGACGAGCCCACCGGTAACCTCGACCCGCAGAACTCGGTCGGCATCATGAAGCTGCTCGACCGGATCAACCGCACCGGCACCACGGTGCTGATGGCCACCCACGACCAGGCCATCGTCGACCAGATGCGCAAGCGCGTCATCGAGCTCGACAAGGGGCTGCTGGTCCGCGACCAGGCCCGCGGCGTCTACGGATACCAGCACTGATTCACCAGCACTGATTTCCGTAGGCCGCCGGCCCACGCTGCCAGACCGGTCCCGACCCTGGAGTTGTTACACGCATGCGCGCCCAGTTCGTCCTGTCGGAGATCGGTGTGGGTCTCCGCCGCAACCTGACGATGACCATCGCGGTCGTCGTCAGTGTCGCGCTCTCCCTCGCCCTCGCCGGTGCCTCGCTCCTGGTCCGTGACCAGGTGAACTCCATGAAGGGGTACTGGTACGACAAGGTCGAGGTGAGCATCTACTTCTGTACCAAGTCGGACGCCCGCAACTCGCCGCAGTGCGACAAGGGCGCGGCCACCGACCAGCAGGTCGCCGACATCAAGACCCAGCTGGACAAGATGGATTCGGTGGTCCAGTCGGCGACCTTCGAGAACTCCGCGGAGGCGTACAAGCACTGGAAGGAGATGAACCCGGACAACCCGCTCATCTCCGTCCTCGGCCCGGAGGCCATCCCGCAGTCCTGGCGGGTGAAGCTCAAGGACCCGACCAAGTACGA
Organism: Kitasatospora sp. NPDC092286; assembly: GCF_044755565.1. Taxonomy (NCBI): domain Bacteria; kingdom Bacillati; phylum Actinomycetota; class Actinomycetes; order Kitasatosporales; family Streptomycetaceae; genus Kitasatospora; species Kitasatospora sp. NPDC092286. Next base: position 48,482 of record NZ_JBIVRD010000040.1, read on the forward strand.
CGTCATCCAGAGCGCCTTCGCCGGCAAGCCCGGCGTCAAGTCGGTCGAGGACCAGCGGAAGATCCTGGAGAACCTCTTCGGGCTGCTCAACGGCCTCCAGACGGCGGCCTTCGTCATCATGGTGCTGATGCTCTTCGTCGCCCTGTTGCTGATCGTCAACACCGTCCGGGTGTCGGCGTTCAGCCGCAGGCGTGAGACCGGCATCATGCGCCTGGTCGGTGCCTCGAACTTCTACGTCCAGATGCCGTTCATCGCCGAGGCCGCGTTCGCCGCCCTGCTCGGCGCCGTGATGGCCTCCGGACTGCTGCTCGGCGGGCACTTCTTCGTCCACAGCTGGCTGGCCGACCGGGTGCAGTTCATCCACTTCATCGGCCTGAGCTCGGTGCTGGCGGTGATACCGCTGCTGGTCGTGGTCGGTATGGGCATGGCCGGTATCGCGGCGTTCTTCACGCTGCGCAAGTACCTGAAGGTCTGACCCGGCTCCCACCGGCCGGCCTCCCGGCGGCCCCGGACGGCACCGCGCCGTCCGGGGCCGCCGCCGTTTCACCGTCAGCCGTTCCGGTACGGCGGGCTCCGCGCGGTGTCTAGACTCCGATGCCATGCCAGAAACTCCGCGAAGGGCACGTCAGGCGGTCACCCTCAGCCTGGTGTTCGGCGCCGTGCTGCTGGCCGGGGCCGCCACCGGTGCCTGGGGCGACCCGGGCGCGCCGCCGCGCCGCCCGGCAGCCGCCCCGGCCGGGGCGGGCTTCGCGACCGGCCAGGACCCGGCCGGCACGACCCTCTCCGAGCAGCAGGCCGAGCATCTGATCGGCGTCAACGGCGACCGCTGGGGCGCCTATTACAGCGCGCAGGAGTACGCCGAGTTCAGCCAGGGCCTGGACGGCCGCTACCTCGGGGTGGGCCTCTCGGTCGGCCGCGGTCAGGACGGCGTCACCGTCGTCTCCCAGGTGCAGCCGGCCGGCCCGGCCGCCGCGGCCGGGATCGCCCCCGGCGACCGGCTGCTGCGGATCGACGCCGACCCGGCCGACCGGCTGCCGGTCACCGAGGTGGTCGCCCGGCTGCGCGGGCGCGAGGGCGAGCGCCAGGCCGGCTCGGAGGTCACCCTCGCCGTCCGGCGCGGCGACGGCGAGGTCCGCGAACTGCGGCTGCGCCGGGCCCTGCTGGACACCCAGCAGGTCACGGTGGAGCGGCTGGACAAGGGCGTCGTCCGGATCACCGTACGGGCCTTCACCAGCGGGGTGGCCGAACAGGTGCGCGCCGCGGTGCGCACCGCGCACGCCGGGGTGGTGCTCGACCTGCGCGGGAACTCCGGCGGCCTGGTCGAGGAGGCCGCCGGCACCGCCGCCGTCTTCCTCGACGGCGGCCCGGTCGGCTCCTACCAGGAGCGCGGCGGGACCCGCGAACTGACCGTGCCGCCCGGCGGCGACCAGCGCACCCCGCTGGTGGTGCTGGTGGACGGCGGCACGATGAGCGCCGCCGAACTGCTCACCGGCGCCCTCCAGGACCGCAGCCGGGCGGTGGTGGTGGGCGGGCGCACCTTCGGCAAGGGCACCGTCCAGCAGCCCAGCCGGCTCGCCGACGGCGCGGTGCTGGAACTGACCGTCGGCCGCTACTACACCCCGGCGGGCCGCTCCCCGGACGGCACCGGCCTGACCCCCGACGTGCCCGCGGCCGGCTCCGAGGACGCCGGCGCGCTGGCCCTGCGGGTGCTGGCGGGTCTGGGGACGCGGACGTAAAGGGGCTGCCCGACACCGGGTCGGGATGCGAGAATAATCGGCGTTATGGCAAAGGAAACCGGACAGAAGCTGATCGCGCAGAACAAGAAGGCGCGACACGAGTACACCATCCTCGACACCTACGAGTGCGGTCTCGTGCTCACCGGCACCGAGGTCAAATCACTGCGCGAGGGTCGGGCCAACCTGGTCGACGGCTACGCCTACGTCCAGAACCACGAGGCGTGGATCGACAACGTCTTCATCCCCGAGTACACCCAGGGGACGTGGACCAACCACGCGGCACGGCGCAAGCGCAAGCTGCTGCTGCACAAGCTGGAGATCCACAAGATCGAGGCCAAGGTGCGGGACGCCGGCCACACCCTGATCCCGCTCTCGCTCTACTTCAAGGACGGCCGGGTGAAGCTCGAACTCGCGCTCGCCGTCGGCAAGAAGCTGTACGACAAGCGGCAGACGCTGCGCGAGAAGCAGGACACCCGCGAGACGGCCCGCGCGGTGGCGGCGGCCCGGCGACGCCAGGGTTAATCCGCTGGACCCCCGCTGGTCGTCTCGCGTACTATGGCGCCAGCAACACGGTACGGGTCGGGTCACCGCCCGCCGAGCTGTTTCTCAACAAAACATGGGGATGATCGGTTTCGACAGGGGACGTCGAAACAGGAGAAGCGAGCCGAGGAACGCGGCAATGATCTCGTTAACCATCTGTCGCAAAAAAATAATCGCCAACACTAAGCGCGATTCCCAGCAGTTCGCTCTCGCTGCCTAATAAGCACCGATAGCGCTTGGGTGTCAGACCGGGGAGTTCCCGACCCGGACCCTGGCATAATCTAGGGAACTCAACCGTCCGCCCGGGCTGCGAGGGCGGATGGGAAATCAAACAGCAGCTGGGCCTGTTGGCGGCTTGTCCGCGTGACCGCCAGGGCCGAGAAAATCACAGCGGACTGCGCTCGGAGAAGTCCTGAATCCACTCCACTGGACCCGGGTTCGATTCCCGGCATCTCCACCACCCCATGTTTGACACCATGAAGGCCGCCCTCCAGCCGGAGGGCGGCCTTCGTCGTGCCCGGCCCGTCCGCCGGCGCCCCACCAGTACCCCACCCGACGCCCTGCCCGTCGGCGCCGCGGCAGGCGGTGCAGCGCGGACAAGGGTCGGCGGCGTAGGATTTTCCGTCCGCTCATTTCTCCGAGCCGGATCCACCCACCGCAGGACGTACGTCAGGGGGCTTCTTGGGCGCGCACGGCTCAACCCAGTACTCCGCCGCAACCACCGAGGCCATGCAGAGCAACACGGACACCGCCACCGCCACCGCCGCCACCGCCACCACCGGCGCCGCCACCGATGGGGACACCATCCGCGAGCGCGAGATCGCCGGCGAACAGCGCCACCTCGACACCGTCTACCACCGCCTGGAGGAGAAGCTCGCCGAAGCCGAGTACATCCTGGAGGACGCCGCCAAGCGGGTCCACGTCGGCACCCCCGGCGCGCTCGCCGAGCGCGACGCCCAGGTCTACCGGGCCGGCGCCCACCTCCAGCGGCTCAACAACGAGTTCGAGGACTTCCTCTTCGGCCGGATCGACCTCCAGCGGCCCGACGCCCCGGAGGAACACGGCATCCCCTCCAACACCCCCTTCGACCCGGCCGACCCGGCCGTCGCCGAGACCCTGCACATCGGCCGGCTCGGCGTGCTGGACGCCGAGTACGGCCCGCTGGTGATCGACTGGCGGGCTCCCGCCGCCGCGCCGTTCTACCGCTCCACCCCCCTGGAGCCCGGCCGGGTCATCCGCCGCCGGGTGATCCGCTCCAAGGGCCGCAAGGTGATCGGCGTCGAGGACGACCTGCTGCGCCCCGACCTCACCCCCACCCTGGACGGCCACGAGCTGGCGGTGGTCGGCGACGGCGCGCTGATGGCCTCGCTGGGCCGGGCCCGCAGCCACTCGATGCGCGACATCGTCTCGTCCATCCAGAAGGAACAGGACGAGGTGATCCGCGCCGCCGCGGCCGGTGCCACCCTGGTCACCGGCGGCCCCGGCACCGGCAAGACCGCCGTCGCCCTGCACCGCGCCGCCTTCCTGCTCTACCAGGACCGCCGCCGCTACGCCGGGGGCATCCTGGTGGTCAGCCCGACGCCGCTGCTGGTCTCGTACACCGAGGGCGTGCTGCCCTCGCTCGGCGAGGAGGGCCAGGTCGCCATCCGCGCGGTCGGCTCGCTGGTGGACGGCATCGAGGCGGACACCTACGACACCCCGGAGGCGGCCCGGGTCAAGGGCTCGGCCCGGATGACGCAGCTGCTGCGCCGGGCCGCCCGGGCCGCGCTGGAGCTGGGCGCGCCGCAGGAGCTGAAGGTGGTCGCCCGCGGCGAGGTGCTGCGGCTGGACGCGGGCCGGCTCAAGGGGGTGCGCGGGAACGTCATCGGCTCCGGCGGCACCCCGCTGAACCTGCTGCGCCCGCGCGCCCGCCGGCTGCTGCTGGACGCGCTCTGGCAGGAGGCCACCCGCCACCTGCCCAGGCCCGCCGACCACTACGCGCGCGAGCAGCGCCAGGAGGAGAAGGAGTCGTTCGACGACTACGTCTCGGACGAGGCGCCGTTCCTGGACTTCCTGGACGCCTGGTGGCCCGCGCTGACCCCGCGCCGGGTGCTCGGCACGCTCCGGCAGCCCCGGCACATCAACCGGACCGCCCGCCGCGCCGTGACCCCGGAGGAGGCGAAGGTGCTGGCCGCGTCCTGGCGGCACCTCTCGGACCGCGGCGAGGGCGCGCTGTCCGCGCACGACGTGGCGCTGGTGGACGAGCTCCGGGTGCTGCTCGGCGAGGCGGCCCGCCCGAAGGTCCGTGAGGTGGACGCGGTGGACCTGCTGAGCGGCCTGGACGAGGTCACCACCTTCGCCGACCGCAACTCCCGCCAGCGCGAGCGCGTGCCGGTCGAGCGGACCGAGTACGCGCACATCATCGTGGACGAGGCCCAGGACCTCACCCCGATGCAGTGGCGCATGATCGGCCGCCGGGCCCGGACGGCCACCTGGACGATCGTCGGGGATCCGGCGCAGTCCTCGTGGCCGTTCCCGCAGGAGGCGCAGTCCGCGCTGGACGAGGTGCTGTCCGGCAAGCCGCGCCGCCGGTACACGCTGACCGTGAACTACCGCAACCCGGCCGAGATCGCCGAGGTGGCGGCCAAGGTGCTGGCGCTGGCGGCGCCCGGGACGCCCTCGCCGAGCGCGGTGCGCGAGGTCGGGGTCGAGCCGCGCTTCGCGGCGGTCACCGACCCGTCCCCGGAGGCCTTCGGGGCGGCGGCCCGGGCCGAGCTGGAGCGGCTGCTCGCCGAGGTCGACGGCACCGTGGCCGTCGTCGTGCCGATGGACCGCCGGGCCGAGGCGGCCGGGTGGATCGAGGGGCTGGGCGGCCGCGCGGTGGCGCTGGGCAGTCTGGAGGCCAAGGGTCTGGAGTACGACGCGACGGTGGTGGCCGACCCGACCGGGATCGCCGGCGAGTCGGAGGCCGGCCTGCGGGTGCTCTACGTGGCGCTGACCCGGGCGACCCAGCGGCTGACCGTGCTCTCCGGCCCGGACGACCTGCCGGACGCGGCGGGCGTGCCCGCGCTGCTGCACGACTGAGCCGGCCTGCCCTGACGGCCGCTCAACGAGCGGGGCCCCCACCACCGGTGGGGGCCCCGCTCGTACGTTGATGACACCGACCCGCCATGCTCGCCTCGCGGCAAGTGGTCGCTCGAAGCGACTAAGGTTGGGCCCGGGGGCTTGGATCGAGCCGGTGTCCCGTCCAATGTAACGCATCGGCCGCCACGGGCAAGAAGAGCGGCCGGTCTTCTCGCGGCGCGTTCCGCCGGGTCCGGTGTCCGCTTGTCGGGTCCGCACACTCAATGCACGTTATTTCTGACTTCTCCCTGGCAGGTGCGACGATCGAGGTCTAACATGCGCTGCGTGCCGATTCAACATCTTGTTGAAACCCGACACCGTGTTGAACTGCGTTCGGCCCGCAGCCACCCTCAGTGGACGGAAGAAGGACGTCGATGGCGACGGTGCCCAGTGTCTCCAACTCGATCACGGTGCGGCTGGAGGTCCCGGCCAGCGGCAGTGCTGTCAGTGCGATCACCACGGCGGTCGAGTCCTCCGGTGGATCGGTCACCGGTCTCGACGTGACGGCCTCCGGCCTGGAGGCCCTGCGGATCGACGTGACGGTGGCCGCCTCCTCGGTCGCGCACGGCGAGGAGATCGTCGAGAAGCTCCGCGCGATCGACGGCGTGTCGATCGGCAAGGTCTCGGACCGTACCTTCCTGATGCACCTCGGCGGCAAGATCGAGATGTCGTCCAAGCTGCCGATCCGCAACCGTGACGACCTCAGCATGATCTACACCCCGGGTGTCGCCCGGGTCTGCATGGCGATCGCCGAGAACCCCGAGGACGCCCGCCGCCTGACCATCAAGCGCAACAGCGTCGCGGTGGTCACGGACGGCTCGGCGGTGCTGGGCCTGGGCAACATCGGCCCGGCGGCCGCGCTGCCGGTGATGGAGGGCAAGGCGGCCCTGTTCAAGCGCTTCGCCGGCATCGACGCCTGGCCGATCTGCCTGGACACCCAGGACACCGACGAGATCGTGGCCATCGTCAGGGCGATCGCCCCGGGCTTCGCCGGCATCAACCTGGAGGACATCTCCGCGCCGCGCTGCTTCGAGATCGAGGCCCGGCTGCGCGAGGCCCTGGACATCCCGGTCTTCCACGACGACCAGCACGGTACCGCGATCGTGGTGCTGGCGGCGCTCACCAACGCGCTCAAGGTGGTCGGCAAGGAGATCGGCGACATCCGGGTGGTGATGTCGGGCGCCGGCGCCGCCGGTACCGCGATCCTCAAGCTGCTGCTGGCGGCCGGCGTCGAGCACGCCACCGTGGCGGACGTGCACGGCGTGGTCCACCAGGGCCGTGACGACCTCAACGACTCGCTGCGCTGGATCGCCGAGCACACCAACCGCTCGGGCCGCACCGGCACCCTCAAGGAGGCCGTGGCGGGCGCCGACGTGTTCATCGGCGTCTCGGCCCCGAACGTGCTGGACGGCGACGACCTGGCCACCATGGCGACGGACGCGATCGTGTTCGCGCTGGCCAACCCGGACCCGGAGGTGGACCCGGCGGTCGCCCGGCAGACCGCCGCCGTGGTCGCCACCGGCCGCAGCGACTTCCCGAACCAGATCAACAACGTGCTGGTCTTCCCGGGCGTCTTCCGCGGCCTGCTGGACGCCCAGAGCCGCACGGTCAACACCGAGATGATGATCGCCGCCGCCCGGGCGCTGGCCACCACCGTCGCGGACGACGAGCTCAACGCCAACTACATCATCCCGAGCGTCTTCCACAAGGACGTCGCCAAGACGGTCGCCGCCGCCGTGCGCGACGCCGCGCTGGCCGGGGCCCAGGAGGACCCGGCGCCGTCCCGTCCCACCCCGGGCATCGTCGGCACGCTGGACACCGCGTCCTTCCCGGTCGTCAAGCTCTGACCGGGAGCGCGCCGGAGGTGTCGCGGATCGGTCAAATGACCGATTAGCGGCCTTACCCGCCCAAGCCCGCCCCGAACCCTTGCGACACAAGGGCGAGGGGCGTGTTTGGGCTTGTCGTGCCTAGGGCGTACGGTAGCCCTGCACGGGGCAGGCGTGTCCGACAAGTACGGAACGTCCCCCTGGTCTTCCGGCGCGTCGTCCCGACCGCCGCCCGCGCCCGGTCCGCCGGAGCCGACGGAGCGTCATACCTCCGGCGGGCGGGCGTTGTTCGGGCGGTGAAGCCGGGGGCCCGATTGGCTTTCTCGGGGCAGGTCGGGGCAGGATTCGTATCCAGGCAGGCAGGCGGGCCTTTTCGACGGCACCGGCGCGCGGCACGGGGTACGAACCCGGCCTGCGACCACGCATTGCCTGAATGAGCACAGTGTGCGGACCTGCGGCCCATCCGGATGCCCCCGGAGGGAGCACCGTGTGGGCCCCCGCACACCGCAAGCGAACAGACCACAGGAGTACACATGAACCGCAGTGAGCTGGTGGCCGCGCTGTCCGAGCGCGCCGAGGTGACCCGCAAGGACGCCGACGCCGTTCTGGCCGCCTTCGCCGAGATCGTCGGCGAGGTCGTCGCCAAGGGCGACGAGAAGGTCACCATCCCCGGTTTCCTGACCTTCGAGCGCACCCACCGCGCTGCCCGCACCGCCCGCAACCCGCAGACCGGTGAGCCGATCCAGATCGCGGCCGGCTACAGCGCCAAGGTGAGCGCGGGCTCCAAGCTCAAGGAAGCCGCCAAGGGCGCCTGAGCAACCCCTTGAACGCCCGAGAGGCCGGGCCCCCCGTGAGGGGGGCCCGGCCTCTCGCCGTGGTGCGGGCCGGTCAGGCGTCGACCAGCTGCTCGTTGGGCAGCTCGACGTGGGCGCCGAGGTCGCGCAGCTTCTCCATGAAGTTCTCGTAGCCGCGGTTGATCAGGTCGATGCCGTGCACCGTCGAGGTGCCCTGGGCCGCCAGCGCCGCGATCAGGTACGAGAAGCCGCCGCGCAGGTCCGGGATGACCAGCTCGGCGCCGATCAGCTTGGACGGGCCGGAGACGACCGCGGAGTGCAGGAAGTTGCGGGCGCCGAAGCGGCACGGGGTGGCGCCCAGGCACTCGCGGTAGAGCTGGATGTGGGCGCCCATCTGGTTGAGCGCGCCGGTGAAGCCGAGCCGCGACTCGTACACCGTCTCGTGCACGATGGACAGGCCGGCCGCCTGGGTCAGCGCGACCACCAGCGGCTGCTGCCAGTCGGTCTGGAAGCCCGGGTGCACGTCCGTCTCCAGGGCGATCGCCTTGAGCTCGCCGCCCGGGTGCCAGAAACGGATGCCCTCGTCGTCGACCTCGAACGCGCCGCCGACCTTCCGGAAGGTGTTGAGGAAGGTCATCATCTCCAGCTGGCGGGCACCGCGGACGTAGATGTCGCCCTTGGTGGCCAGCGCCGCGCAGGCCCAGGAGGCGGACTCCAGGCGGTCCGGCAGCGCGCGGTGGTTGTAGCCGGAGAGCTCGTCCACACCGGTGATCAGGATGGTCCGGTCGGTGCCCATCGAGATGATCGCGCCCATCTTCTGCAGCACGCAGATCAGGTCGACGATCTCCGGCTCGATGGCCGCGTTGCGCAGCTCGGTGACGCCCTCGGCGAGGACGGCGGTGAGCAGCACCTGCTCGGTGGCGCCGACCGACGGGTAGGGCAGCTCGATCCGGGTGCCGCGCAGCCGCTGCGGGGCGACCAGGTAGGTGCCCTGCGGGTGCTTCTCGATCGAGGCGCCGAACTGGCGGAGCACCTCGAAGTGGAAGTCGACCGGGCGGCCGCCGATGTCGCAGCCGCCGAGGCCCGGGATGAAGGCGTGGCCGAGGCGGTGCAGCAGCGGGCCGCAGAACAGGATCGGGATGCGTGAGGAGCCCGCGTGCGCGTCGATGTCCGTGACGTTGGCGCTCTCCACGTGGGAGGGGTCGAGGATCAGCTCGCCGTCCTCGTCACCGGCGCGCACGGTCACGCCGTGCAGCTGGAGCAGGCCGCGAACCACCTTGACGTCGCGGATGTCCGGGACGTTGCGCAGTCTGCTGGGGCCCTGTCCGAGGAGGGCGGCGACCATGGCCTTGGGTACCAGGTTCTTCGCACCGCGGACGCGGATCTCGCCTTCGAGCGGGTTTCCGCCGTGGACCAGCAGGACGTCGTCGGTCATCGTTCTCGCAATCCGGGGTGCCAGAGGAGTGGGTGGGGCTCCGGTCAGAGAGCCGGCGGTGGACCGGTCGTACGGGCGCGTTCGGGCCCCCGGCGTGACCGAGTCGGCACCGTAAAAGGGCGTCCACCATCAGTAGATGGTAGTAGGCGTGCGGCTGGTTCCCGCCTGCCTCTCCCGTGATGGTGCTCTCTCGGGGTGGTGTTCCGCCCGCCGACACGTCCGTACGGGTGTTCGTCGGGCCCTGTGGTGTTTCGTGTTGCGGTGTCCGCCCCCGGCGGTTCTGCGGGATCATGTGAGGCATGACGGCGGCCCATTCGCACGGAGGACGGTCCCACACCGGCCGTTTGCTCGTCGCGACCCCCGTGCTCACCGACCCGAACTTCGCCCGGGCGGTGGTGCTCCTCCTCGACCACGACGCCGAGGGGGCGCTCGGCGTCGTCCTCAACCGGCCGACGCCGGTGGAGGTGGGCAGTGTGCTGGACGGCTGGGGCCGCCTGGTCGGGCAGCCGGCGGTGGTCTTCCAGGGCGGGCCGGTGGCCCTGGACTCGGCGCTGGGCCTCGGGGTGGCGCCGGGGGAGCCGGGGACCGGGGAGCCGCTCGGCTGGCGGCGGGTGCACGGTGCGATCGGCCTGGTGGACCTGGAGGCGCCGCCCGAGGTGATGGCCGGCGAGCTGGGCGCGCTGCGGATCTTCGCCGGGTACGCGGGCTGGTCGCCGGGGCAGCTGGAGGCGGAGCTCGACGGCGGCGCCTGGTACCTGGTGGACTGCGAGCCGGGTGACATCTCCAGCCCCGAGCCGGAGCGGCTCTGGCGCGCGGTGCTCCGCCGCCAGCGCGGCCCCCTGGCGCTGCTGGCGACCTACCCCGAGGACCCCACGCTGAACTGACGTGCGACCGCCCCGGCGCCGTACTGGCCCGCTTTCCCGGGGCCCCCATAGACTTGGCACCCATGAGCACTCTTGAGCCCGAGCGCGGCCTCGGCACCGGCACCCTGGTCGAGCCCGTCCCCCAGGTGTCCCACGGGGACGGCGACCACGAGCGCTTCGCGCACTATGTCCAGAAGGACAAGATCATGGAGAGCGCGCTCTCCGGCTCGCCCGTGGTGGCGCTCTGCGGCAAGGTCTGGGTGCCCGGGCGCGACCCGAAGAAGTACCCGGTCTGCCCGATGTGCAAGGAGATCTACGACGGCATCGGCAAGCCGCAGGACGGCAAGGACGGCGACGGAAAGTAGTTCCGCCCGGTCTGGACCATTTTGCAAAATGCTCCATGAATGGTCTATGCCAGTCGGCCCGGCGCGGGCAGGATGGCGGAATGGACCTCATTCCCGCACCACTGAGTGCCGTCCGTCGCCCGGACGAGGACTTCCCCCTCGACCACACCACCACCCTGACCGCGCCGCCCGCGCTCGCCGACGCCGAGCAGTGGCTGCGCACCTCGCTGACCGCCGCCACCGGCCTGCCGTTCGGGCCGGGGCGGTCGGGTGAGGGCGTCGAGTTCGTTCACGACGGGACGCTGGGCGCCGAGGCGTACCGGATCTCGGTGCGTCCCGGCCACGCCGTGGTCACCGCCGGCGGTCCGGCCGGCGCCCTCTGGGGCGCCCAGACGCTGCGCCAACTGCTCGGTCCGGACGCCTACCGCCGCGCCCCGCTGCGCCGCACCGGCTGGGTGCTCCCCGGCGCGGACATCGAGGACGCCCCCCGCTTCGGCTGGCGCGGCGCGCTGCTGGACGTCTCCCGGCACTTCCTGCCCAAGGCGGACGTGCTGCGCTTCCTCGACCTGCTCGCCGCGCACAAGCTCAACGTGCTGCACCTGCACCTGACCGACGACCAGGGCTGGCGGGTGGAGATCAAGCGCTACCCGGCGCTCACCGAGCGGGGCGCCTGGCGCGAGCGCTCGATGGTCGGCTACCGGCTCGGCAACCGTCGTGACGACCGCCCGCACGGCGGCTTCTACACCCAGGACGACCTGCGCGAGATCGTCGCGTACGCCGCCGGACGGGGGATCACCGTCGTCCCCGAGATCGACCTGCCCGGCCACACCCAGGCCGCCATCGCGGCCTACCCGGAGCTGGGCAACACCGACGTGGTGGACACCTCGGCGCTGGGCGTCTGGACCGACTGGGGCGTCAGCCGCAACGTGCTCAACGTCTCCGAGGGCACCATCCGCTTCTTCGAGGGGGTGCTGGAGGAGGTCCTGGAGCTCTTCCCGTCCGAGTTCATCCACCTCGGCGGCGACGAGTGCCCCAAGGAGCAGTGGAAGGAGAGCGCGGCCGCCCAGGCGCGGATCGAGGAGCTCGGCCTGGCCAACGAGGACGAGCTGCAGAGCTGGGTCATCCGGCACTTCGACGGCTGGCTGGCCGAGCGCGGCCGCCGGCTGATCGGCTGGGACGAGATCCTGGAGGGCGGCCTGGCCCCCGGCGCCGCCGTCTCCTCCTGGCGCGGGTTCGGCGGCGGGATCGCCGCCGCCCAGGCCGGCCACGACGTGGTGATGTGCCCCGAGCAGCACGTCTACCTGGACCACCGGCAGGCCGCGGGCGAGGACGAGCCGATCCCGGTCGGGTTCGTCCGCACCCTGGAGGACGTCTACCGCTTCGAGCCGGTCCCGGCGCAGCTGGACGAGGTGGCGGCCCGGCGGGTGATCGGCACTCAGGCCAACCTGTGGAGCGAGTTCATGGACAGCGCCCGGGACATCGACTACCGGGCCTTCCCCCGGCTCGCGGCGTTCGCCGAGGTCGCCTGGTCCGCGCTGCCCACCGATCCGGCCGCGCGCGACTACCAGGCCTTCGAGCGCCGGCTCGACGGCCACCTGGCCGTGCTGGACGCGCTGGGTGTCGCGTACCGCCCGGCCGACGGGCCGCACCCCTGGCAGCGCCGGCCCGGAGTGGCCGGCCGCCCGATCGAGGGCCCGCCGCCGGCGGTGTGACCTTGGCGGCACCGCCCTTTGCGGACGGTGCCCGGGAACTTCTGAGTGGTCATCTGACGTCAAGAACAGATGAACATCTGCTCCGGTCCTGATCGGGCCGGAGCAGATACCGCCCGGTATCCGTCCCAATCGGGCAGTCCCGTTCGCCCGCCCCGAAATGATCATCGAGCATTGTGTGCCAGAGTTGCCCAACCCGGCCCGATCGCCCGTACCCTACGGGCCAGGCCGGGCTGCCGACGCGGACACCTCGGCCGAAGGCCGCGGGCGGCAGGCGATCGATGAGCAAGTGGAGCACGGTGGGACCCAGGTGAACCGGACGATCATGCTGCCGGCCTCCCTCGACGAGGCCGTCGACGCGCTGGCCGCCACCCCGGCCGCGGTACCGGTGGCCGGCGCCACCGACCTGATGGAGGCCGTCAACGCCGGACGACTGCGCCCCGCCGCCCTGATCGGCCTCGGCCGGATCACCGAACTGCGCGGCTGGCGTTACGAGGACGGCGGCACCGCCGTCCTCGGCGCGGGGCTCACCCACGCCCGGATGGACCGCCCCGACTTCGCCGCGCTCATCCCCGCCCTGGCCGACGCGGCCCGCACCGCCGGGCCCCCGCAGGTGCGCAACGTCGGCACCCTGGGCGGCAACATCGCCACCGCCGCCCCGGCCGGCGACACCCTCCCGGTGCTCGCCGCGCTGGAGGCCAGCGTCACCCTCGCCCGGGCCGGCTCCACCCGCGAGGTGCCGGTCAGTCACCTGCTCACCGGGCTCGACCCGCTGCGCCCCGGCGAACTGCTCACCTGGGTGCGCGTCCCGCTGCTGCACGCCCCGCAGGTCTTCCTCAAGGCCACCGGCCGCAGCGGCCCGGCCCGCGCCACCGCCTCCGTCGCGCTCGTCCTCGACCCGGCCCGGCGCGCCGTGCGCTGCGCCGTCGGCGCGGTCGCCCCGGTGCCGCTGCGCCCGCTGGAGGCCGAGGCCTGGGTGGCCGGCTGCATCGACTGGGACGGCAGCCGCGAGATCGATCCCGCCGCGACGGCCGCCTTCGGCGAGTACGTGGCCGCCGCCTGCGTACCCGACAGCTACGGCGCCGAGGGCGCCTGGGAGGCCGTGACCGAGGGGCCGAGCGCGGCCGCCGTTCGGCTGCGGCGTACCGTATCGGTGCTGGCCCGCCGGGCACTGGGAAGGGCGCTGAAGTGACCACAGACCCCCTTGAGACCCTCGACGCGGGCCTCCTCGACCACGCCCCCCAGGTCAGCCGCGAGCTGCGCCCCTGCGCCTCGTACACGCTGCGGGTCAACGGCTTCGAACGGCCCGTCACCGACGCCTGGATCGGCGAGAGCCTGCTCTACGTGCTGCGCGAGCGGCTCGGCCTGGCCGGGGCCAAGGACGGCTGCGAACAGGGCGAGTGCGGCGCCTGCTCGGTGCAGGTGGACGGCCAGCTGGTGGCCGGCTGCCTGGTGCCCGCCGCGCTGGCCGCGGACAGCGAGATCAACACCGTCGAGGGCCTGTCGGCCGGCGGCGCCGCCAGCGACGTCCAGCAGGCGCTGGCCGAGTCCGGCGCGGTGCAGTGCGGCTACTGCACGCCCGGCATGGCGATGGCCGTGCACGACCTGCTCCAGCGCAACCACCGGCCCACCGACGTCGAGGCCCGGCAGGCGCTCTGCGGCAACCTCTGCCGCTGCACCGGCTACCGGGGCGTGCTGGCCGCCGTCCAGAGCATCGCCGACGCGCGCGCGCTGGAGGCCGAGCAGGCGGAGGACGCGCAGGCCGCCGCCGGGGAGGCAGCGGCCGCCGCGGTCCCGGCCCCGGGTGCGGCCTCGGTCGCGGGCGAGCCCGCCGGGGACCCCGAACCGGCCGCGCCGCCGACCCCGTCCGCCGAGGCCGCACCGCCGGCCGGCGACCTGCCGGTGTACACGGACGCCGACGCCTGGATCGAGCACGTCCCGCAACCCCCCGCCGAGGAGACCCCGACCACCGCCGGGACCGGCGTCGGCCTGCCGTACGGCACCCCCGACGGCCAGGGCGGCTACGACAGCGGCGTGTACGACACCGCCGTGCTGTCGCCCGTCCAGGGCATCCCCGCCCAGGCCGCCGACGGGGCGGGCTACTACCCGCAGCAGGGCTACCCCGCGCCGTACCGGGGCGCCCCGGCCCAGGACGCCTACCCGCCCGGCGGCTACCCACAGCATCCCGGCTACGGCACCGCCACCGGGTACGACGGCCCCGTGTACGAGTCCACCCCCGCGCACGGCACCGCCTTCGACGGCACGCCCGCGCACGGCACGCCGTACGTCCCCACGCCCCCGCACGGCGTCCCGGCCGAGGGCACCGCCCCGGCCGGCGTCCCGTACGGCGCCACCCCCGCCCACGGCATCCGGCTCCCCGAGGACGACCACGCATCATGACGTCGCCTACCGACATCGGCGCAGCAACCCAGCAGGACGGTGACGAGGGCGGCGCACCGGAGCCGTTCGGGCTGGGCAGCTCACCGCTGCGCAGCGACGCGCTGCCCAAGGCGCTCGGCATCTACCCGTACGCCGCCGACCTCTGGGCCGAGGGCCTGCTCTGGGGCGCGGTGCTGCGCTCGCCCCACCCGCACGCGCGGATCAAGGGCGTCGACACCTCGGCCGCGCTCGCGCTGCCCGGCGTGCACGCGGTCGTCACCGCCGCCGACCTGCCGGCCGGTCCGGACGGCAGCCCGGACGGCGCCCCGGCCGGGCCGATCGTCGCCGACCGGCCGATCCTGGCCGCCGGGGTGGTCCGCCACCACGGTGAGCCGGTCGCCGCCGTCGCCGCCGACCACCCCGACACCGCCCGGCTCGCGGTCGGTCTGATCGCCGTGGAGTACGAGCCGCTGGAGGCGGTCACCGACCCGGAGCAGTCCTTCACGGCCGCCGCGCTGCACCCGGACGGCAACCTCTTCCGCCACCTGCCGCTGCGCAGCGGCGACCCGGACGCGGTCGGCGAGATCGTCGTCGAGGGCCTCTACCAGGTCGGCCGGCAGGACCCGGCACCGCTCGGCGCCGAGGCAGGCCTGGCCGTGCCCCGCCCGGACGGCGGGGTCGAACTGCACCTGTCCTCCACCGATCCGCACGGGGACCGCGACCGCACCGCCGGCTGCCTCGGCCTGGAGCCCGACCGGGTCCGCCTGGTGGTCACCGGCGTGCCCGGCGCCACCTCCGACCGCGAGGATCTCTCCTTCCAGGTCACCCTGGCGCTGCTGGCGCTGCGCACCGGCCGGCCGGTGAAGATGACCCTCACCCGCGAGGAGTCCTTCCACACCCACACCTCCCGGCACCCGGCGCTGCTGCGCTACCGCCACCACGCGGACGCCGAGGGCAAGCTGGTCAAGGTCGAGGCGCAGATCCTGCTGGACGGCGGTGCCTACGCGGACGTCTCGGCCGAGGCGCTGGCCGCCGCGACCGCCTTCTCGGTCGGCCCGTACGTCTGCCCGAACGTCTTCGTGGACGCCTGGGCGGTGCGCACCAACAACCCGCCGGCCGGCCGGATGCGCGGCGAGGGCGCCCTCCAGGCCTGCTTCGCCTACGAGTCGCAGCTGGACCAGCTGGCCGCGCGGGTGGGCGTGGACCCGGTCGAGATCCGCCGCCGCAACGCGATGGCCACCGGTGACCCGATGCCCACCGGACAGGCCGTCACCTGCCCCGCGCCGGTGGCCGCGCTGCTGGACACCGTCTCCAAGGAGCCGCTGCCCGCGCTGCCGGTGGACGACCCGAACGCCGAGTGGCTGCTCCCGGGCGGTCCGGGCGGCGCGGGGGACCCGGCGGCGGTGCGGCGCGGTATCGGCTACGCCGTGGGCATGGTGCACATGCTGGGGGCCGAGGGCGAGGACGAGGTCTCCACCGCGACGGTGCGGGTCAGCGGCGACCACGCCACGGTGATCTGCGCGGCCGTCGACTCCGGGCAGGGCTTCGCCACCCTCGCCCGGCAGATCGTGCAGTCGGTGCTGGGCGTCAGCGAGGTCTACATCGCGCCGGCCGACAGCGACCAGTCGATCGCCGGGCCCTCGGCCCGCGGCCGGCACACCTGGGTCTCGGGCGGTGCGGTCGAGCGGGCCGCGCTGATGGTCCGCCACCAGCTGCTCCATCCGATCGCCGCCAACTTCGGGATGTCGGTGGAGCTGCTGCAGATCTCCGACGGCAAGATCACCTCCTATGACGGGGTGCTCGGCATGCCGGTCGCCGAGGCGCTGGAGGGCAAGGAGCTCTGGGCCACCGCGCAGTGCCGTCCGCACCCCACCGAGCCGCTGGACGAGGCCGGGCAGGGCGACGCCTTCGTCTCCATCGCGTTCTGCGCGATGCGGGCGGTGGTGGACGTGGACATCGAGCTCGGCGCGGTCCGGGTGGTGGACATGACCGTCGCCCAGGACGTCGGCCGGGCGCTCAACCCGCGGCAGATCGAGGACCGGATCGAGGCGGGGGTGGCGCAGGGCGTGGGCCTGGCCCTGCTGGAGGACCTGCGGACCGAGGGCGGCCTGCTGGTCAACCCCTCGCTCACCGGTTACCGCCTGCCGACCGCGCTGGACACCCCCGAGGTGCGGATCGCCGCCCTGGTGGAGGAGCGGGACGTGGTCGCCACCTTCGGCGCCAAGGCGGTCAGCGCGGCCCCCGCGGTGGTCGCCCCGGTCGCCGTCGCGGCCGCCGTACGGGCCGCCACCGGGCTGCCGGTCGGCCGGCTCCCGATCCGTCCCGAGGACGCCACCACCGCCTGACGCCCCGGGGCGGAAATCCGACCGGTTTTCCGCCCCCGGCGTGATTCCCGGGGCGTAATTTTCGAAAAATGCACGACGAATTGCCGGCCGGTGAATTTCTCGCCGGTCGGCAATTCGTTTCTGGGAGGCCATGACGGGAATCGAACCCGTGTACACCGCTTTGCAGACGGTTCCCTAAGCCACTCGGGCACACGGCCGTGGGGTGGAGCTGTGCGTGCGATCAGACGCAACAGCGACAGGCGCGACAACACCGGGGAGCGGCGACACAGGTGCGGGGCGCGAGGGCCGCCGTCTTCCTGTTCATGTCCGACTCCTGTCGTCGTTCGCCGTGTTGGTGAATTCATCATGGCGGAATACCGGGCGGGCCGTCAATATCCTTTTGTAAATTCCGTGTGGCGGCTCGTGCTACGGTCGAGGACAGGTGGCCGCCACGCGACCGCCCCGGACGAGCGCGTCGTACCCGGTCAGGACAAGACGGCGCAGTACAGCGGCAACCCGGCCGCTGCCGACTGCGGAGGTCCGACCGTCATGGCCTGGCTCGTTCTGATCATTTCCGGCGTCCTGGAGACCGTCTGGGCGGTGGCCCTGGAATCGTCCAAGGGCTTCTCCCGGCTCGTCCCCAGCTTCGTCTTCGGTGTCGCCCTGCTGCTGAGCATGGGCGGCCTGGCGTACGCGATGCGGTCCATCCCGATCGGTACGGGGTACGCCGTCTGGGTGGGGATCGGTGCGGTCGGTACGGCGCTGTACGGGATGGCGGTGCTGGGGGACGCCGCCACCCTGGCGCGGATCGGCTGCCTGCTGCTGATCGTCTCCGGTGTGGTCGGCCTGAAGGTGCTGCACTGAGCCGGCGGCCCGCCGGGCGGGGCACGCCCTAGGTCCATCGCCGTAGGCGATCACCCGACCAAAGTCAGGGGTCACGCGGGTGGACGAGCCTTACGATGTTTCGTATGACCACTGCATCCCCCACCTCGGTCGACTCCGCCCCGATACCCCCCGCAGAGCACCCGGCCGACGGGGATCCCGGAGGCGGGGTGCTCAGCGGCCGCTTCCGGGCGCTGACCCTGGGGATCGTCTCCGTGGTCCTGCTCCTCGCCTTCGAGGCGACGGCCGTCAACACCGCGATGCCGGTGGCGGCCCGGCAGCTGAACGGCCTGGAGCTCTACGCCTTCGCCTTCTCGGGGTACTTCACCACCACGCTGTTCGCCCTGGTCGTCTCCGGCCAGTGGTGCGACAAGCGCGGCCCGTTGCAGCCGCTGTTCACCGGCATCGCGGTGTTCGGCGCGGGCCTGGTGGTCGCCGGGGCGGCGCCGGGGATGTGGATCTTCGTGAGCGGCCGGGCGATCCAGGGCCTGGGCGGCGGGCTGGTGATCGTCGCGCTCTACGTGGTGGTCGGCCGTGCCTACCCGGAGCGGCTGCGGCCGGCCGTGTTCGCGGCCTTCTCCTCGGCCTGGGTGCTGCCCTCGATCGTCGGCCCGGTGGTCTCCGGCGCCGTCACCCAGCACCTGGGCTGGCGCTGGGTGTTCCTGGCCGTTCCGGCGCTGATCCTGCTGCCGCTGGCGGTGATGGGCCCGGCGCTGCGCCGCTCCGAGCGGGAGCAGCCGGTGCTCAAGGGCGCGGACTTCGACCGCCGCCGTACCCGGCTGGCCGCGATGGCCGCGCTCGGCGCCGGCCTGCTGCAGTACGCGGGCCAGCGGCTGGACCTGATCGGGCTGGTCCCGGCGGTGGCCGGGGCGGCGCTGCTGCTGCCCGCCGTACTGGGGCTGCTGCCGACCGGGACGCTGCGGGCCGGGCGCGGGCTGCCGACGGTGATCCTGCTGCGCGGGGTGGCCGCCGGGGCGTTCTTCGCGGCCGAGGCGTTCATCCCGCTGATGATGGTCACCCAGCGGGGTCTCTCGCCGACGCTGGCCGGGCTGACCCTGACCAGCGGCGGTCTCTCCTGGGCGCTCGGGTCCTGGCTGCAGGGCCGGCCGGGAGCGGAGCGGTACCGGGAGACGATGATCCGGGTCGGCTTCCTGCTGACGGCGGTGGCGATCGCCGGTGCGGCCCTGGTGCTCGTCCCGGCGGTGCCGGTCTGGGTGGCGGCGGCGGCCTGGGGCGTCGGCGGCATCGGCATGGGCCTGACGGTCGCCAGCGTCAGCGTGCTGATGATGCGGCTGTCCACGCCGGAGGACGCCGGTGCCAACTCGGCCTCGCTGCAGATGAGCGACGCGCTCGGCAACGTGCTGCTGGTCGGCCTGGCCGGGGTGCTGTTCTCGGCGCTGGGCGGCGGGTCGGTGGCCGCCGCCCACGAGGGTGCCGAGGGTACCGGCTCGGCCGGCGCCTTCGCGGTGATCTTCCTGACCATGACCGGGGTGGCCCTGCTGGGCGCCCTGGTCTCCGGCCGGGTCCGCCGCGCGGCGGACGCCTGATCAGCCGGCCGCGGCCGGGGCGGCGGCGCCGAGGAAGGTCTCCCAGCCCCCGGCCGGCGACTGGCCGACGGCGAGGCCCTGCAGCTTGCGCAGCACCGCCGGGTCCTGGGCGTCCAGCCAGTCCACCAGCTGGCGGAAGGAGACCAGCCGGACCTCGGGCTTGTCGGCGACGGCCTTGAGCACGTCCTCGACGGCGTTCATGTAGACGCCGCCGTTCCACTGCTCGAAGTGGTTGCCGATGATGTAGGGCGCCCGGTTGGTGGTGTAGGCCCGTTCGAAGCCCATCAGGTAGGCGTCGCGGGCCTGCTGCTGGTACGCCGGGTGGAGCGAGGCGTCGGCCTTGGTGTTGCTGCCGGACTGGTTGAACATGATGTTGTAGTCCATCGACAGCACCTGGAAGGTGTGACCGGGGAAGGGGATGGACTGCAGCGGCAGGTCCCACAGCGCGCCGCCCTGGATCTTCTGCGGCCAGATCTGCGTCCCGTTCCCGCTGCTGTCGTACCGCCAGCCGCGCTTGACGGCGGTCGGCAGCAGATTGCGCTGGCCCTCCAGACAGGGGGTGCGGCTGCCGATCAGTTCCTTGCGGTAGTCGAAGGGCAGCGCCGGCAGGTCGGTGAAGCCGGTGTTGGTCCGCCAGTTGGTGACGAAGTCCATCGCCTGCTGGATCTCGCTGTCCCACTCCTCGGGCGACCACGCGCTGACACCGGTGGAGCCGCAGAAGTGCCCGTTGAAGTGGGTGCCGATCTCGTGGCCCTCCAGCCAGGCCGCGTGCAGGTTCTCCAGCGTGTCGTGGATGTGCCGGTCGGTCAGGTAGCCGATGTCGGAGGCGCCGGCCTTGTGCTGCGGCGGCCGGTAGAGGTCCTTCTTGTCCTCGGGCAGCAGGTAGAGGCCGCTCAGGAAGAAGGTCATCGAGGCGTCGTGCTCCCGCGCGAGCCGGCGGAAGCGGCCGAACAGGCCGTTGTCCAGTTCGCCTGCGCCGTCCCAGGAGAACACCACGAACTGCGGCGGGCGCTCGCCGAGCCCGAGCCGCTCGGGGACCGGCTGGTTCGGCTGGGCGCCGGTGTTCGAGGTCGAGCCGTCGCCGATCAGGACGGCGGGCTGTTCGGCGTCCGCGGCCGGGGCCGCGTTCTGCTTC
The DNA here is from genome assembly GCF_044755565.1 of Kitasatospora sp. NPDC092286. NCBI lineage: Bacteria > Bacillati > Actinomycetota > Actinomycetes > Kitasatosporales > Streptomycetaceae > Kitasatospora > Kitasatospora sp. NPDC092286. Next base: position 69,098 of record NZ_JBIVRD010000040.1, read on the forward strand.
GCCACCGGGCTGTCCGGCACCGGCACCGGGGTGGCTGACGGCGCGCCCACGGCGCCGTCGTTCGCGCCGCAGCCGGCCGCGAGACCCGCGGCGGTGGCGGCGCCGGCGGCGAGCAGGGCGCGGCGGGAGAGAGCGTCCATGGTCACTCCGTTCATGAGGCGTGTGACAGGCGTGCGACAGGCCGGCGGTACGTCCGGTCGGACAAGTGGGGTGATAGCCGCGCGGCCCGGGTCAGCATGGCATGGGTGCACGACCGGTCGGTGATTCACCGCGAACGGGCGCAAGTGATCGCCTGAATGATGCAACCGGACCGGTGTCCGGAACTGTCGATGGTCATGCGGTGTCGTTCCGCCCGTCGGCGCTCTCGCTCGGTGACCACACCCCTACGCGGCGCAGTATTCCGTCCGCTGGACCTGCCGATCGGGGGGCGCGATACGACCGTCGTATGGATGTGCCTTAAGGTCCGATCCGGTTGAATTGTTCTCAGGAAACTCCCAGGAACGGTCAGATCGTCAGCAGAGGGGAGCGCCGGTTGGGCGCCCAGCAGAGCAGGAGCCCGTGGCCGGGCGCCTTGGCGGCCGGCGCCGCCCTGGTGTTCGGCGCCTGGCTGCTGCACGGCGGCGGCTCCGGCGAGCTCCCGCCGGCCCCCGGCACCGGACAGGCCCTCTCCGGCTTCGCCCCGGTCTCCGTGGTACCTCCGCTCGGCCCCTCCGCCCCCACCCGGATCCGCATCCCCGCCGTCAGGCTCGACGCGCCCGTCACCGGCCTCGGCCTGGACCGCGACGGCCACCTCCAGACGCCCCCGGAGACCGACCGCAACCTGGCCGGCTGGTTCCGCGGTGGTGCCACCCCCGGGCAGCGCGGCACCGCGATCATCGCCGGACACGTCGACAACAGGAGCGGGCCCGCCGTCTTCTACCGGCTGGGCGCCCTGCACCGCGGCGACCGGATCGAGATCGCCCGCGAGGACGGCGCCACCGCCGTCTACCAGCTCTACGCCATCGAAGTGCACGACCGAAAGGACTTCCCGGACGACCGGGTGTACCGCCAGGCCTCCGACGCGCAGCTACGGGTGATCACCTGTGGCGGCGGGTACAGCGAGGAGCACGGCTACGAGGGCAACGTCGTCGCCTACGGCTTCCTGGCCGACACCACTCGGCCGGGGAAGAACGCATGAACTCTGTCTCGCTCGCCGTCCGCTGGAACCCGATCGACTGGCCGCTGACACACGGTCCGATCCCGCACGCCGTGCTGGCCGCGGGCTGGGGGGCCCTGCTCGTGCTCGCGCTCTCCCGGAGCCGGGCCTGGTGGAAGCGCCGGCTGCCCGCCGCGCTGCTCGCCGCCGCGGCGCTGAGCCTGCTGCTGGACACCGTCGTCGACGGCTGGTGGCACCCCTTCCCCGAGGGGCTGCCCCGGTACGTGACCTGGTGGATCGCCATCGCGCTGCTCGGGCTCTGCCTGGCCGGCTTCCGGATGCCCTCGCTTCCCCGGCGCGGCAAGGCGCTGGCGGCGGTCGGCGGCATCCTGGTGCTGCTGATGGCCTCCTCGCAGGTCAACCGCGGCTTCGGCCAGTACCCGAGCGGCCGGGTCATGCTCGCGCCCTGGCTCTCCAAGACCCAGGAGCTGATCACCAGTAAGGACGCCAGGACGGTCGGTCCGCCGCCCGGCAAGGTGCTCGACGAGGTCTGGCAGGCACCGCCCGGGCTGCCCGCCAAGGGTACCGTCTCGGTCACGCCGATCCCCGGCCCCAAGTCCGGCTTCAAGGGGCGCGACGCGTACGTCTACCTGCCGCCCGCCTACCAGGCGAGCCCCCGACCGCTGCTGCCCGTGGTCATCCTGATCACCGGTCAGCCCGGGAACCCCGGGGAGTGGGTGCTCGGCGCTCAGGTGAACGAGGCGCTGGACGCCTTCGCCGCCGAGCACCACGGCCTGGCGCCGATCGTGGTGATGCCGGACCAGCTCGGATCCACCTGGAACAACACGCTCTGCATGGACTCCAGGATCGCCAACATGCAGACCTATCTGGCCGTGGACGTCCCCGCCTGGGTCCACCACAACCTTCAGACGGCCACCGGCCGGGGTTCCTGGTCGATCGGCGGCGTGTCCATGGGCGGCACCTGCGCGCTCCAGCTCGCCGTCAACGCCCCCGACGTCTACGGTTCCTTCCTCGACATGTCCGGACAGGAGGAGCCCACCCTGGGAACCCGTGAGCAGACCGTCGCGGCGGCCTTCGACGGGGACGCGGCACGCTTCGACGCCGTCGCCCCGCTGCAGGTGATGGCCCGTAAGCGCTTCCCGGACACGGCCGCCGCGATCGTCGTCGGCCGTAACGACAGTGATTTCCGGGCGCAGCAGGAGAAGATCTACGAGGCCGTCACCGCCGCCGGGATGAAGGCGAAGTTCGAGCTGATGCCGGGTGGACACGGCTGGGGGGCGTTCCGGACCGGCATCGCCGACCAGCTGCCCTGGCTCGCCCAGCAGACCGGACTGATCCGGTGATCCGGCTCGGCGCGGCGCCGGTCCTGGCCGACCAGCGTGAACGCGACCGCGACCACGCCCCGGACGGCGAACGGGAGCCCGACCACGCCCCGGTCACCGGTACGCCCGAGCCCCGGCCGCAACGCGTCGGCCGGATCGCAGCCGCCCTGGGCGCGCGGCTGCGCGCCGCGCCGCTCACCCTGCTGCTGCTCGTCACGCTCTGGACGGTCGGCGCGGCCGGCGGCAGCCTGACCGGCGGGCCCTCCGCGCGGCTGCTGTCCCGGGCCGGCGTCGGCGTGTCCACCCTGGCCGAGGGCCGCTGGTGGACGCCGTTCACCTCGCTGTTCTGGTGCTCCGGCGTCAGCTCCTACGCCTTCGCCAGCCTGCTGCTGCTCCTGGTCGGCCCGGCCGCCGAGCGCCGGCTCGGACGGCTGCGGACCGCCGCCGTGCTGGTCGGCGGGCAGCTGCTCGGCACCCTGCTGGGCACCGGTCTGGTCGCGGCCGGCTCCCGGGCCGGCGAGCAGTGGACCGTCTCGGTCGCCGACCAGACCGCCATCGGCCCCGGCGCCGGTCTGTTCGCCCTGGCCGGGGTGCTCGGCTACCGCCTCACCGTGCTCTGGCGCCGCCGGCTGCACCTGCTGGTGGTGCTCGTCCCGCTGGTGATGACGCTGTACGTCGGGCACCTGCAGAGCGTCCAGCGGATCGCCGGCGCGCTGCTCGGCCTGGGCCTCGGCGCGCTGCTCTCCGAGGGCCGGCCGCACCTGCGCACGCATCGCTCCTCGCACACCGAGACCCGGGTGCTGGTCGCGTTCTGCCTGATCGCCGCCGCCCTCGGACCGCTGATCGCCTCGCTGTACGACAACGCCAGCGGACCGTTCAACACCTTCTCCGAGCTCTACTTCTCGCACCGGCTCACCCCCGACGAGGTCGCGGACTTCTGCGCGCTCTCCGCCCACGACTGCGCCCGCGCGCACGCCGTCGAGCGGCTCTTCGACACCCCGGGCCGGCTGATGGCAGCGCTCTTCCCGGCGCTGTTGTTGGTCCTCGCCGAAGGGCTGCGGCGGGGCCTGCGGCTCGCCTGGCGGATCACCGTCGCCACCGAACTGCTCTGGGTGGCGCTGCTGGTCTGGCTGTTCGCCGACTCCGGCACCGGCAACGGGGACGCGATGCAGTACTTCGTCGAGGCGCTGCTGCTGCCGCTGCTCACCACCGGACTGCTGCTGGCCACCCGCCAGCGCTTCCGCCTGCGGCTGCCGGGCAGGGTGCTGCTCCGGCTCACCGCCGCCGTCGGCGGCGCCGCGCTGGCCGCCTCGGCCGCGTACACCGGTCTCGGGCTCGCCGCGGCCGGCCAGTTCGAGCCGGGGGCGACCTTCCGCGGGCTGGTCTCCGGCCTGCCGGCCCAGTTCCTGCCGCCCGCCTACAACGACCTGCTGCCGGACTACCCGATCGCCGTCGGCCGGTTCGCCCGCCTGCTGGAGACGTACTGCGGGATGGCCTTCTGGGCGGTCGCGCTGAGCGCCCTGCTGGTGGCCTTCCGCCGGCCGGTGGTGCACGCGGCCGCCGAGGACGCCGCCCGGGCCAGGGCGCTGCTCACCGCGTACGGCGGCGGGACACTGTCCTTCATCACCACCTGGGACGGCAACCACTACTGGTTCGACGAGGAGGGCCGGGCCGCCGTCGCCTACCGGGTGCTCTCCACCGTGGCGCTGACCACGGGCGACCCGTTCGGCGAGCCGGAGGCCCGGCGGCGGGCGGTGGCGGGCTTCGCCCGGTACTGCGACGCCCGGGGCTGGACCCCGTGCTTCTACAGCGTGACCCCGGAGACCAGGGCCGCCGCCGGGCAGCTCGGCTGGCGCTCGCTGCAGGTCGCCGAGGACACCGTGGTGGCGCTGCCCGAGCTGGCCTTCACCGGCCGCAAGTGGCAGGACATCAGGACGGCGCTGAACAAGGCTGGCAAGCAGGGCATCACCGCCGAGTGGTGGGCCTACCACGAGGTGCCGCTCGCCCTGAAGGACCAGATCCGCTCGATCTCGGAGGAGTGGGTCTCCGAGAAGGGCCTGCCGGAGATGGGCTTCACCCTCGGCGGGCTGGAGGAGCTGGACGACCCGGCGGTGCGGCTGCTGATCGCCGTCGACGGGGACCGCACCGTGCACGGGGTGACCAGCTGGATGCCGGTCTACGAGGCCGGGGAACCGGTCGGCTGGACGCTGGACTTCATGCGCCGGCGCTCGGACGGCTTCCGCGGGGTGACGGAGTTCCTGATCGCCTCCGCCGCGCTCGGCTTCAAGGAGCAGGGCGCGCGCTTCCTCTCGCTCTCCGGCGCTCCGCTGGCCCGTTCCGGGCAGGGCGGGGAGCCCACCGCGCTGCAGCGGATGCTGGACTGGATGGGCCGGGTGCTGGAGCCGGTGTACGGCTTCCGCTCGCTGCTCGCGTTCAAGGCGAAGTTCCAGCCGGAGTACCGGCCGATGTACATGGCGTACCCGGACCCGGCGGCGCTGCCCAGCATCACCCGGGCGATCGGCAAGGCCTACCTGCCGCACCTGACGGCGGCGCAGGGCGTCCGGCTGATGCGCCGGCTGTCCTCCTGAGGGCGGCGGGGCGGCGGCCCCGGCAGCGACGGCCTGGGCCCCTCCTGCCCGGCGGCGGGCGAGGAGGTGGGCCCCTCCTGCTCGATGGCGGGCGAGGAGGTGGGCCCCTCCTGGCCGATGGCGGGCAAGGAGGTGGGCCCCTCCTGGCCGATGGCAGGCAAGGAGGTGGGCCCCTCCTGGCCGATGGCAGGCAAGGAGGGAGAGCAGTGGGGGTGCTCCCGGCCGCCGGGCGGGGCTCAACCGAGCAGCTCGGCCAGCGCGCGGTCGGCGTCCAGGTGCAGGTGCTCCTCGCCCTCGGGGACGAGCAGCCGGCTGCGCCACAGGAAGCGCCGCAGGTCGGTGCTGTCGAACTGGATCAGCGCGGTGCCCTCGGGCGCGCGCAGCTCGACCATGGTGCGGCGGCCGAGCGCGGGCCGGATGTGCACGTCGCCGATGCCCGAGGGCAGCTCCAGGCCGGCCGTCAGCAGCTGGCGGGCGAAGACCCACTCGATGTCCTGGCCGCCGGTGTCGGGGCCGGGCCCGTCGGCCGGCTCGTCCAGCGAGAACTCGGCGGGGAAGGCCATCCGGACGGCGAGTGGGTCCTCCGGGCGGTAGGTCAGGGTGACCCGCAACCGGATGGAGCGGTGAGTGGAGATGATCAGGCGGGCGTGGACGATCTCTTCGGCGGCGGTGTACACGGCGGTTCCCTTCTCGTGGTGCGAGGCCGGCGGTGGCGACTGTGGAGGGTGGGGCGGCCTCACACCGGATGAGAGCGGGTGGGGTGGTCGCGATTACGCGGTTTCCCGGACCGATTCCAGTGATCCACGTCACATCGATTTCCGGCCGCGCGGGCCGCGCGGGGGCCGGGCCTGGGCGTCCCCGCGGCGCCGGGCCGGTACGCTGGACCGGTTGTCCGATCGCCGCCCGACCGCGGGCCGGGGCCGCAATACCGCCCCTGACCTGCGACGATCCCCCTCGGAGACCGTGAGTACTGCCGCCGCCTCCTCGATGCCCCTCTTCTCCGACGCGCACGAGTCGCACGCACCCGTCCGGGCCGCCGCCCATGGCGCGTCCGGCCCCTCGCACCACCTGTCGCCGGCCTTCCCCGGCCGTGCCCCCTGGGGCACCGCCGGCAAGCTCCGGGCCTGGCAGCAGGGTGCGCTGGACAAGTACATCGAGAAGCAGCCGCGCGACTTCCTCGCGGTCGCGACCCCGGGCGCCGGAAAGACCACCTTCGCGCTGACCCTGGCCTCGTACCTGCTCCACAACCACCTGGTGCAGCAGATCACCGTGGTCGCGCCGACCGAGCACCTGAAGAAGCAGTGGGCCGAGGCCGCCGCCCGGATCGGCATCCGGCTCGACCCGGCGTACTCCTCCGGGCCGCTCTCCCGGGACTACCACGGCATCGTGGTCACCTACGCGGGCATCGGGGTGAACCCGATGCTGCACCGCAACCGCACCGAGGCCCGCAAGACGCTGGTCATCATGGACGAGATCCACCACGCCGGTGACTCCAAGTCCTGGGGCGAGGGCTGTTTCGAGGCCTTCGAGCCGGCCACCCGCCGGCTCGCGCTGACCGGTACGCCGTTCCGCTCGGACACCAACCCGATCCCGTTCGTCCAGTACGAGGCGGGCGGCGACGGCATCCGCAAGTCGGTGGCCGACTACACCTACGGCTACGGGCACGCGCTGGCCGACCACGTCGTGCGCCCGGTGATCTTCCTCTCCTACAGCGGCAACATGCGCTGGCGCACCAAGTCGGGCGACGAACTGGAGGCCCGGCTCGGCGAGCCGATGACCAAGGACCTGATCGCCCAGGCCTGGCGCACCGCGCTGGCCCCGCAGGGCGAGTGGATCCCCAGCGTGCTGCAGGCCGCCGACCGCCGGCTGACCGAGGTCCGCAAGGCGATCCCGGACGCCGGCGGGCTGGTCATCGCCACCGACCAGAACACCGCCCGCGCGTACGCCAAGATCCTGCGCGAGATCAGCGGTGAGAAGGCCACCGTGGTGCTCTCCGACGAGACCGAGGCGTCCAAGCGGATCTCCGACTACGCGGCGGGCGACTCGCGCTGGATGGTCGCGGTGCGGATGGTGTCCGAGGGCGTCGACGTGCCGCGGCTGTGTGTCGGGGTGTACGCCACCTCGATCTCCACCCCGCTGTTCTTCGCGCAGGCCGTCGGGCGCTTCGTGCGGGCCCGCAAGCGCGGCGAGACGGCCTCGGTCTTCCTGCCGACCATCCCGATGCTGCTGGGCTTCGCCAATGAGATGGAGGTCCAGCGCGACCACGTGCTGGACCGGCCGAAGAAGGAGGGCGAGGGCCTCTTCGACGAGGAGGACCGGCTGCTCGCCGAGGCCGAGCGCGCCAACGACGGGCCGGACGGTGCCGGGGGCGAGGAGTTCTCCTACGAGGCGATCGGCTCCGACGCGGTCTTCGACCGGGTGCTGTACAACGCCATGGAGTTCGGCATGCAGGCGCACCCGGGGAGCGAGGAGGAGGACGACTACCTCGGCATCCCGGGCCTGCTGGAGCCGGACCAGGTGCAGATGCTGCTGCAGAAGCGCCAGCACCGGCAGATCCAGCGCAGCAAGGCCAAGCCCGCCGAGGAGGCCGACCTGCTGGAACTGCCGGCCGAGCAGCGGCCGGTCGTGACCCACCAGGAGCTCCGCGAGCTGCGCAAGGAGCTGAACGCGCTGGTGGCGGCGTGGCACCACCGCACCAGCCAGCCGCACGGCACCATCCACAACGAGCTGCGCCGTCAGTGCGGCGGTCCGCTCACCGCGCAGGCCACCGCGAACCAGCTCAAAGCGCGGATCGTCCAAATCCGGGAATGGGCGAAGTAACGGTACGTCAGGCAATAATTCCGGGTTGTAGTAGCTATATATGACATTCAGGTATACGTGAAGGAATTGAAGAGACATCCGGTGTGATCATCGGCTAGTGTTCCGCGTGCCGCGCCGCTTCCGGGCCGTCACAGCTGTACGCCGACCCGCCGGGGACGGTTGCCGCAGTCCCCGGTGAGTCCGGCCGGCGACCTCACCGAACCCGAGGCCGCGGCAACCATGCCGTGCCCGGGGATGCCGCTACAAGGAGCACACCGAACGTGTCGTACCCCCCTTACGCCCAGCAGCCCGAGCTGTCCGACAAGTCGAAGGTCGTCGCGGGCATCCTGCAGATCCTGCTCGGCTCGCTCGGCGTGGGCCGCTTCTACACCGGCCACATCGGCATCGGCATCGCCCAGCTGCTGACCTGTGGCGGCCTGGGCGTCTGGTCCCTGATCGACGGCATCCTCTTCCTCACCAGCAACGACCGCACGGACGCCCAGGGCCGGCTGCTGCGCAGCAACTGACCTTGCGCACGCCACGCGCGGCACGCCGCCCCGGCTCCGGCCGGGGCGGCTTCGCCGTTCCCGCCCGGCTGCGGACCGCCGTCCCGCCGCTGGCGGTGCTCGTGGGCGGACTGGCCGGCGCCGCCTACCTCTGGTCGCGCGACCCGCACCTGCCCGGGCAGGTGCTGCCGTTCTGCCCCTGGCGCAAGGTCACCGGCCTGCAGTGCCCCGGCTGCGGCGGCACCCGGATGACGTACGACCTGCTGCACGGCGACCTCGCGGCGGCCTGGCACGACAACGCGGCACTGCTGCTCTCGCTGCCGCTGGTCGCCCTGCTCTACGTCACCTGGCTGCGGCACGGGGTGGCCGGCCGGAGCTGGCAGCCCCCGCTCGGGCGCCGCGGCACGGCGGTGGTGCTCGGCGCCGCGGTGGCCTGGACGGTGCTGCGCAACCTGCTCTGAGCTTGTCGTTTGACCTCCATTGATCATCTTCTGTGGCGTTCGGGTTATCGCCTGTCTGTTCGCTATTGGTTGGTGACCAGGGCGAGTCCGACGT